>WQZW01000055.1 GCA_009780545.1 Treponema sp. | reverse complement strand
GTGCCGAAGGCGGGCCAATGCACCGTGGGTGCATTGGCCTCGGAGTTTTGCATAGCAAAACTCAACACCGTAATGGTAGCAAGTCTGGAGCGAAGGGGGGCTTGGCCCCCCGCATTAAGATTTATTTTTCGGTAGTAGAGGGAACAATGGCACGAATATTTTTTTTGACGACAGTACTTGCGCTGGTTGTGGGTGTTGCGGCGGCGGCTAATCCCGACCTTAACGGGGAATGGGTTTCCGAGGATGCGGAATTACAATTAAAAGACGGGGTCTTGGAAGTACGCTTTGAAGACACTCCAATGATGAGAGGAACATACACGGTTCTGGGCGATACGATTACCATGAAAATGACTCACCTCAACGGTACCATCCTAAACAATTTTGATCTGTCTCCCATAGTCGGTTTTGATTCGAAGTGGTATTCGCAAGATGAGCTTCGGAAGCTGATGCTATCTGCCCTTGCCGTAGTTCTTTTGGCGGAAAGCGAAAGCCTTCTTGAGGAAGGCGAACTTTCCTCTGCGCTCAATGAAACGATTGCGGAGCTCGAGGAGGAAATGGACATGGAGATCGGCGAGCTCTTCGACGCAATGTTTGCGCCGACCGAGGCAACGTATTCCCTAAGCGGCAACACGCTCACCCTTTCAGTTGCCGGCGAGCCGGGGGAAGTATATATCAAAAGGTAATATTTTTATTGCGGCGGAAACGGCAAAAGAACAGCAGATGGCACGACGATTCTTTTTGACGACAGCGCTTGCGCTGGTTGTGGGCGCAGCTGCGACGGCGAATCCCGCCCTTAACGGGGAATGGGTTTCCTCCGAGGCTGCGGAACTAAAATTAAAAGATGGCGCTTTGGAAATATGGGTTGACGATGCCCCAATGTCGAAAGGAACATACACGGTTCTGGGCGATACGATTACCCTGAAAGTGACGCATCAGCACGGTAGCTACCTAAGCAATTATGGTTGGACTTCTTTCGTTCCTTTGGCCGCCCTTGATTCAAGGTGGTATTCGCAGAACGAATTCCGGGAGTTGGCGGCAACTGCCCTCGCCGCAATTCTTCTTGCGGGCGATCTTCCATCCACGGTCGATCAAATGATTGTATTCGGAGGGTACATACCCCCTTACCCAAACAACAACCCCGCCATTCATGGTGGGGTTGTCGATCAGGGGACCCGAGGCATTTTTTGCAGGAACGAGAGGATCGGTTCTTCCCAGCTTTTGGCGGTTTTCCCCGCATCGGCAAGGCCGAGGTAGGCGGCGGCGATGTGGGCTTTGATTTCGGCGGCGTCGTCCGGGGGGAGGGGAGTGTGCGGGACGGCCAGGGGGCATTTTCGGCAGTTGCCCGAATTGCAGGCCGGCCCCTCGGTTACGTGGATGCAATCCAGCCAGGGAAGGGGCGAAGGACCGGCCTCCTGGAAAAGGCAGGAGCAGAAGTCCAGGGCCCGTTCCCGCGGAAAAAGTTCCGGGGCGAAACGGGCGACGGCGTACAGGGACGCGCCGATGCAGTTGACGCTGTGCTGCTTGACGAACAGCACCGACCGGGAGATGGCAAGCGCTCCCCGCCTCGCCTGCGCGACCTGCCCCCGGTAGATTTCGGGGTCCCCGAGCCGGCCCAGCATGGCCTCGAACTTGACGTAGGAAAAAACCGCCACCATGACGTGAAGGCTGGGGACGCACATCAGGTGCGGGTCCAGAAGCCGCAGGGGAAGGAAGCGGGCGCGGGCAAGGTACAAGGGCCTTTCCATCGTGGACAGGTTTTGCCGGTAGACCTCGGCGGCAAAGGCGTACAGCCGGCCCATGCAGAGCAGGAACTCGGCCGTTGCCGGAAAAGCCCTTCGCCCGAAGCGGAGCATCAGGAAGGTGAGCATCCGTATCCAGAACTTGATGAAGTCGAGGTAAACGCCTATCCATTGAGGCGCGAAGGGAATCCTGCGGTCGAGGGGATGATCGACGCGGCTGACCGGGATACGGCCGGGCAGAAAGGCCGCGCGGAACTGGGCGAGAAAGAAGTTGCCCGCAATCGAGCGGAGACACCGGATAAGGGCCGGGCGTATGGACGGCGTTACGACCGCCTTGACGAAGGCATAGGCCGTCGACAAATTGTAGAGATTTTCCACTTGGGACATCGTACCATACGAAGCCGGAATGTTCAATCCGCCTTCGGTGGATCGGAACCGCCGATTATGTTTTACGAAAAGTTCCGACAAGGATTATTCGTCAAATAATTTACGGGCGGCAATAATTTCCCCGACGATCTATCCTGCGTAATTTTTGCTTTATAACAGTTTTATTGTAAAGTAACAAAAATCGTAAATTACAAAATTCCTTTTATGCAATTGCATAAACTAAAATCGATAGCAACATGATACACTTTGAAAAACGGTTATCAAACTATTGCGACCTCGGCTTCCCATCCCGAACCTGTTGTTCCCGAAACGCCCTTTTCGGCCATTTCCTTTTGCAGGAATTGCCGCATCTCCCGGATACTTCGGGCGAAAACTCCGGTCCCGATACAATCAGCTAAAGGTCGGTTGGATTACGGAACCAAGGTAGGCATGCCGCCTTGCTCCAGTTTTACGACGCCCGTACCAAGCCCTATAATTGCCTGCACGGTGTTCAGTGTTACGAAGACCGCCGTGTCGGAAGTCCTGTAGCGGTTGTTGGGCTTGAAGGAGAAGCTGTTGCCGCCGACAAAATTGAACAGCGGGGTTTTGCTTCCCTTGTTGGTGATGCTTGTATTGCTGACATTCAGGGTGTCGGTCTTTACTTGCCCGCCGTTAATGACATGGTATCCGGCAAAGCCGGCAAACAGGCCCACCCGTTCGCCCTGCTTGAAGATAAACTGGCAGTCCTTTAGCTCGATGCGGAGCGGCTCCGCGCCTATGTCGATACCTGTCCAACCGGTGCTGCCACTGCCCCACCTGCTAAAGAGATAGGTGTCCCTGGCCGAAGCGCCGACAATGTTTTCGAACCTGCACCGTTCAAATTTGACGGACCCGTTAACCGTGCCGAACATGGAGTAGTCCTTTCGCCCGTCGCCGCCCGGGCTTGGCTCGCCTTCGTAACGTTCTACAAGATCGTCGTGGATAAAACTGCAGTCCAGGAATGTTCCCGATCCCTCGGCAATTATCGTCTTCCCATATTCACTGCGGCAATTGATAAAATCCACTCCCGTTATTTCAAAATTTCTATTCGACGTATTTAACGCCTGAGACGCATTTTTTATAGTCGTCTTCCCTACTTTTAGGTTATTTGTATAACCATAACCGGTGTTGATACCATCCCATGTTTCGACGGTGGTTTCGTAAATTGAAATGGCGTAATTACCGGTAAGATATATTCCGTAAGTATATGTTTTGTTGGCATCCATGATAATGTCAACTTTGGAAATCGTAGCCTTGCCGGGGCTGGTAGAATAGTTGTTGTTGGCACATATTCCTCGTGATCCGCCCCTGATCGTAACGTCGTTAACGGTAATGTTTGCCGTGCCTCCGGTAAGCAGCAGAAGGGCGATATCATTGTTGGCAAAGCTGCTTTTTCCGTCAACCGTTATCGTCGTGCCGGCAATCCTGATCCCGTCGCCTGTCGTGTCGTTGACCTTGGTTCCCGAAACCGTAACCGTGGGAGCGTCGATGTGCATGCCGCCGTGGCCCAATGGAGCTTCGCCATCCGCCCACCAGGCGGTACCTGTTCCGCTGTACGGAACCCTGTCTACGGTAACGCCCGAAACCGTTACGTTGCGGCCCTTTATGAAAACTGCCGGCCGGCCATCAGGAGGATCAGCAAAAATACTACCGTTCATGTTGCCCAAATGAACTGCGGGAAGCGTAATATCCCTAACCGTTACCCCGGTAAGCGTAACGTCGGAGGTTGCCGTGGCATCGACAACTATCGCGCGGCCTTGGTCGATGTCGCTTACCGTAACGCCGTCAAGATACCGTATGCCGGAACCGCCGGTAAGGGAAATGCCGTCGCCGGAGGTATTTTTTACCACCGTGTTGCCGTCGATTACCACCGGTCCTGTAACGTTGCTTACATAGATTCCCCCGTCGGGGCTGCCGTCGATTACGACGTCGGTAAAGGTTGCCGAACTTCCGCCGTCAACGTAAATCCTGCCGTCGCTTTTTACGTCGGAGATTTCCGCCCGGCCGGTCGGCGTAAGCTTTACGGCAATTTCGGAGTTTCCGGTAATTTCCATATCCTCGATCTTGAGATAGGGGAGATAATCCTTGGTCTTTTTAAAATTGCTGACGGCGGTGCCAACCCCGGCCATTCGGGAGTTGTTGATAATCACCGATTTAGGTTGGCCGTATATTCCGATACCCTCACCGACATCTTCCCAGATATTTCCCGAAATCTCGATTTCCTCGCTCTCAATACCGATAAAACTGTAGGCATCCAGTGCTATCGCATGATCCCTAACCCTTAGGAACCGCGAACCGGTAATCCGTATAAATTTACTAAAAACAACGAATGCCTGATCGAGATCGGAAAAAATACAATCCGATATTAAAATACTGTGACCATTCTTGGCAACGTAATATATCGCCCTCGCCGTGTTGGTGAATTCTATATGTTCGAAAACTATGGAACCCATACTTCTTTCACCATACCCATCAGAAAATATCCCCTTATCATTTTGGCCGTTACCCGAAATCACCGTTTTGTTATCATCAAAATTTCTTTGCCACGCCTCCGTTTCCAGGCCGGAAAAACCGCCCATAAATTTCGTGTTCGCCGGAATCGGCACACTGGCCTCCGGACGGTAGGTTCCGGCGGCTATCCATATTTCCTTCGGCACTTCGGGGAGAAAACCGTCTTGGGCGAACTGTGCCGCCTCGCGCAGGTCCCGGAACGCATCGCGCCAACCGGTGCCGTCGTTCCAGCCGGCGGCCTTCGCATCGACGTAGATTCTCGGGTTCGGCGTTTCCCGCACGTTCACCGTATAGGTTTTGGAATACAGCCCGTTGACCGACGTTACCGTATATTCCACCGGTCCGGCAAAACTTAGGCGCGAGCTTCCGGAAATTTGCGGGATTCCCCCTGCCCGCACCTCGCCCGTCGCCTCGAATTCCGGCACCAGGTCCCGAACGGCCACGCCGTAGCCTTCCGGCATAAACGCCCAGATTCCGTCCTGCTGGATCGTGGCGAGAACCGGCTCGGCGAGCCCGGCGTTCCGCTCCGGCATAAACTTGAACGAGGTAATCAGCGCGTCGGAGGATTCGTCGCGAATCAGGCGGGTCTGCACCAGGTAGTCCATCTTGAGCGAGGTGTCCAGCGGATTGGTAACCCGGTAGGTGATCTTGCGGCCGAAGTCCTGCGGGCTGGTGCCGGAAACCTGCACGCTGCCCAGCACGGTAACGATTCCCTGGGCGGTAAAGTGCGGCACCAGAACCTGGGGAGCGACCGTCCCGCCGTAATGCAGGTCCGCGACGATGTTTCCGTCGGCGATCATGGCGGTGCCGTCCTTAATAATTCCGGGATTGTGGACGCGGGAAAGCCCGAAGGTGAGCATCCTGGGGATTCCCCTGACCGCCTCGATGAAAGTTACCGTTACCGTGTAGGTGCGGACGTAGTACCCGACCCGGGACTGCACGCGGTATTCCACCGGGCCGGAAAAGTCGTTCCCGTCCTTGCCGGAAACTTGGTCCCTGCCCATGGCCCGCACCGTTCCCGGCGTGAGGAACCGGGGAACCAGCACCGCCGGCCTCGGCCCCTCGTGGAGGACCTGAACGGAAATGGTCCCGAAATCGCCGTCGTTGACGATGGCGGCAACCGCCGTCGCCGCTATCGAAGGATTGTCCTCCACCGTAAACCTGAAGTCGGTGATGCTGCGGACGGTATCCGGATCCTCGATGAACGTAACTGCAAGCACGTACTCGACCCGGCTTTCCCCCCGTTTCAGCGTCAGCGTTTTCTGTTGCTCGACGTTGAACGCCGGGCGGAACTCCATGATGCTTACACCGGGAATCAGCTCGACTCCGTCGGCCTCCAGCGAATCGCCCGCGATGGCGAACGAGGGAATCAGCTTGAAGCCGAGGCCGGGGACCTCCGCCGGGTAGATCGCCGTCGCTTCCAGGACGAAGTTCGAGTAGGCGGCCACCGAATCGGCCATCAGTTCCGGGTTGTCGTTTTTGCCGAAGCGGAATCCGTGGATCAGCGGGGCGGAGGAATCCTCGGCGACGTTGACGGAATACTTGCGGATGTTGCCCATCCCGGCGACCACGAAGAATCCCACCGGGCCGGAAAAATCGATGGGTTTGTCCAGGGAAGGAACGGAAAAGCCGGGATTCCCCCGAATGAGGTCGCGGACCAGTTCGTCCAGGTCGCCGGAGGTGAGCATGGCGAAGACGACTCCGGCCATGTCCGCCTCGGGAAAGGCTGCGTGGATGTACTCGAAGGTGATGGGGAAGAGGCTGGCTCCCTTGGAGACGGCGATTCGGGGGACGAGGTTCCGCAGGTCGGTGCCGGGGACGACCTTGACGGAGACGGAATTTTCGCCGATGGAGGCGGATAGCTGGCCCTCGACCTCGAAGCCGACGATGCGGTCGCCGTCCGGCGGGAGCAGGTCGTGGTAGAAGTTGTTGCAGGCCCCGAACGCCAGTGCCAGGGCTGTCGCCGCAATTGCCGCGATCTTCGTCATTTTCGTCGTCCTCATATCGTTCCCCTTCAACTTTCTTCCATAATGTGGTAGCTGCGGCTATTAGCCGGGCCCCGGCTTTCTGCTAGGTCCTTTCCGGTATGATTTCCACCGCCCGGCAGGATTCCGGGCTTCCGTCGGCAAACGCCGGGCTTGCCTGCGATCCCAGGCCCCGCAGGGATATCCGTTCCGGCCCGATGCCGTAAAGTTCGGTGAGGTATCTTGCGACCGATGCCGCGCGGGCCAGGGACAGGGAGAGGCGTTCCTCGGCGGTGCCGAACGGGGCGGCGTAACCGCACAGGGTTACTTTCATCGCCGGGTTTTCGGCCAGCGTCGTCCGGAAGTCGCCTGTCGGTTCGGCGAGGTCCGGCAGGAAAAGCACCGTGCCGGGTTGCCGGGTTTCGGCAGGTTCCGCCCGCAGGCGATCCGCGGCCACGAACATCTCCACCGCGCGGCAGGATTCCGGGCTTCCGTCGGCAAGTTCGGGAACGGCCTGCGATCCCAGGTTTTGCAGGGCGATCCGTTCCGGTTCGATGCCGTAAAGTTCGGTGAGGTGCCTTGCGACCGATGCCGCGCGGGCCAGGGACAGGGAGGAGCGGCCGGCCGGGGTACCGAAGTCGGCGGTGTAGCCGCGTAAGGTTACCTTTAGTGTCGGGTTTTCGTTCAGGAGCCGGGCGGTTTCGGCCAGGCCGGATTGGAAGTCGCCTGTCGGTTCGGCGAGGTCCGGCAGGAAGCGGACCGTTCCGGGGGGAATTTCAGGCGGTTCCGGTTCCGGCGGTGCGGCCGCCCGAAGGACCGCGAGCAGCGGTTCCGGCCGGAGCGGTTCGGGATTTTTGGGTTTTCGGCCGACGGGAACGAGGACGGAGATGCCGGCCTGGATCAACGGCAGCGGGATCGGGCCCCCGTCCTCGAAAAGGACGTCCAGGCCGCCGCCCGCATAGAGCCGCAAACCGACCGGAAGCCGGAGAGATGCCGGCAGGGAATAGGTGAGGTACAGCCTGGCCTCGGCCAGCGGGGTGCGCTCGTCGGAATAGGTGGGCGTTTCGGCGATGACGGCGATGGCGTTCTCGTAGTGTTCCACCTTGGAGAACGTCAGGCCCGCGCCGAGGTCGCCCCGGATGCCGATGCCGGCGAACAGCGGCAGGTTGTAGGCCGCGCGGAAGGTAAGGTGGGTAAGGCCGATGTCGAGCACCAGCGGGTTGGTGCCCAGGACATGGGTTCGCCCGATCTCGGCCCCGAGGAAAAGATTACGGAATTCGTAGCCGAGCGCGGCCCGCCAGCCCGGCTTGGGGTCTATGTAATCGGAAAAAAGCTCGGGAACCTGGAACAGGCCGGAAGAGAAGGAAAGGGCAATCCCCCCCCCCCCCGGGGAACGGGGGG
>WQZW01000054.1 GCA_009780545.1 Treponema sp. | reverse complement strand
CCTGAAGCGGATGTTGACGTACCTGGGGTTTCCCTCTTCCCGGTCTGTTTCCGGTTCCGGCCTGTGCGTCGCCTCGGTCAGGGCGTTCGCGCTTTCCATGGCGGCGGTAACGTCCACCGTAGGATTTAATGTTTCGTCCATACTCCTGCCTCTAATCAGGTCTAACCCCTGCGGTCGATGATGCCAGCCTTGGTCATGCTTATGCGTCCGGCTTCCAGTTGTTCCGCGACATAGAAAAGGGCCAGGTTTCCGGCCCGTGCGAGGGCCAGCCCCTGCGCCCCGAAAAGCCCTCTCAGCCTGTTGTAGTCGATCTCGTTCACCCGGACGGGGATTGCCTTGCTCTGGGCTTTGCTTTTGTCCGTGGCGGCCTTTGTCGCGACGGCGGTTGCCGCAGCAACGGCCTGGTCCACGCTTCCCCTGTCTGGAAGTCCTGTTTTCTTGGTTGCCATAAATTACCCCTCCTGCAAAATATCTGAGGCAAGCCGTTTAAGCTCTGCCATCGTTTCGGGTTTTGTCCCGGTCAAGCCCTGTACGGTAAGTCCTGCATATTGGCCCTTTCGGAAAGCCGGGTCCACGGGAAACTCATAGATGGTCAAAGCCTGCTGACGCTTCACCTTTGCCAACGTGTCCCCATGTTGCGGTATGCGCTTGTCCAGGGCGTTCACGATGACGCGCCGGTAAAAAGGCTTGTCCGTTTCCTTGTCGGCTCGGAACTGCGCCAGGTTTCCCGCAAACACTTCCAGCCCGTCCGCCGCGAAACTGTCGGGCAGTACCGGCGTAATAACCTCGTCGGCGGCCATGAAACAGGCCCATTCGAGCGGGCCAAAAGCCGGAGACATGTCCAGGATGCAGTAGCGGAAGCCCTGCGCGGCGGCGGCCTGCGCCACCTTTTTTATGCACCGGTCCTGCTGGCTCGCAAGCGTCTTCGAATAAAGGTTCAGGTCCCCGTCAAGACCGGCCGTTGGCAGAAGGGAAAGGCCCGGCGTCGTGGTCTTCCACAGGGCCTCGGCAAGATCGATCTTGCCGAAAAGCACGTCGGCAAGTTCCCTGTTCACTTCCCGTGGCCCGATCCAGCCGGATGCGCTGCCCTGCGGGTCCGCATCGATAAGCAGAACCGATCCGGTTTCCCTTGCCAGTTCCGCCGCCAGGCTTACCGAGAGACTGCTTTTCCCTACTCCGCCCTTCTGGATGGAAAAGGCTATCGTCTTCATTTTTCATCCTCCGTCAATACCATTTTAGCGATAAAAGAATGTACCGTCAAGCATCTTTATTGACAACAGGTATACTATTTTGCTATAATTATGTATATGGCTATAAAAGATACGCCTTGTATCGGCCCCGTACAAGGCTTCCGGGTACTTCATGATGAAATCACACGCCTTGCCGTGTCGGACGCGCCTGCGGGCCTCCATTGCGGCCTGGGGGAAGACGGCCTTGCCCCGAGTTTTCCGACTCCTGTAAAAAGGGGAACGGGGGCGACCCGTGCCTGAGCCTTGGGATTCGGTACGGGCGAGGGTCGGGGAGCTGAGGCCCGACCTCTGGGGAACGCAGGAGGAGGTGGCCGCCATGTCCGCTCCGTCGCGGTGGGCCGGAAACAGGAAAGACGCCACGGACATCCTGAAGGAGCTTGCCGGGCGGGGACCGTTCACCAGCAGGTCCGGGCTTACCGCACGCCTGAGGCGGAAGTCGATCAGCAAACTGGTGAGCGGCGTGGCGGTCGGCTCCTCCTTCAGTCCGGAGGCGCACTACCTTGCGGCGGCCAACATCGACGGGCTTTTCGCCAATGCCCTGGAGCCGTGGCTTTTCGAGCTGAACCCGAACAAGAACAACCAGGGGCTGAAGGCCCGCCGCTACCTGTTCGCGCCGATGGAGTGGACGGGGAAGGTCGTCATGGTGAAGTTCACGGTCAAGGAGTACCACGAGGCGGAAACCGGAATCTATTCCGTGGAAGCATTGGAGCTCGTGTAGGCAAGGGCAAAAAAAGAGGATGCTGGTCTGTAACGGCGTGGTGCGTTTCCGCCCTCTACATCCGTCCCGCTAGGCATCCTTGCCTAAAGTATCCGCCGGGATGCGGGGAAAGTCAAGCACGGCGCGGCCCCGAAAGAAAAACGCATCCGCGGGATGGCCCGTGGACCAGGCCCACGGCGGATGCCGGCTATTCATAACGGCCTATTCTGTACGCCGGCTTGCCGGTGCCGAAGGGAATACAGAATACAGCGTTATGATTAGCCGGCTGTTGCGGCGGGGGCTTCGATCACCGGGACAATCACCTCGGCGAGCCCCGTAAGCGGTGCATCCGATGCAAGGCCTGTTTTTTCGGGGCTGACTTTTGACATCCCCCTAAAAGCACGAGGAGGGGGCAGGGACGGCCGCAAAGGGCACTTTTCGTGAAAAAGTGCGGAAACGGACGGCGAAACCCCGTGGCGGGGCTTTCCCGTGCATCCTGCGGCATTCCCTCACTATGCCGACGGCGGAAATGTTATGATCCGGGCTTAGAACAGAGGAGAGACATATCGATGGCTAAAAAGAGACCGATAGACGCAAGCAGGGACGCGGCCCTTGCCGCGCTGATGACGGCGGGGACCTTCACCGAGGCCGCCGAGATCGCCGGAGTAAGCCGCAAGACCCTGTACAACTACATCCACGGGGACATGTCCTTCGTCACGGCCTACCGTGACCTGCGGCGGGCGCAGATGCGGGAGGCCGCCGAAAAGGTGCGGGGACTTGAGGACAAGGCCACCGACTTCATGAGCGGCCTGATCGACGACGACCGGGCCCCGCCGCAGGTAAGGCTTGCGGCCGCCGTCAAGCTGCTGGAACTTGCCGACCGGTACCGGAGCATCGAGGCGCAGATCAACCACAACACCATCGACGACAAGGGCGGGCTTTTCGACAGCAACAAGCCGAGCGCGGTTTGAGACTGGGCGGACGCATAGCCGGAACCCGCAGGGACGGGATTCCCCTGCCGGGAATACCTCCGTGCGGCATCGAGGCCCCGAAGCGCAGACGGCCGACCGTCGCCGGCATAATCCGGGAATGGAGGGCGGGGGCAGGTTCGGAGGACGGCAGGGAGGCGGCGGAGGCCATAGAACGGCTTGCGATGGGCGGCGACCCTACGGCCTGGCTTTTCCGGTATTCCGCCCTGCCGGACTGACCTTCCCGAAAATACTCGTTATTACCCATCCGGAAACCACAAGGAATACCTGCCTGTTTTTCTGACTTCTGAAAAAGCGGAATCACCGGTTGCCGCTTGACTTTCCGTGCGTTGTATGATAACCTTATCTTATCATACAATCGGAAATGCCGATAGAAAACCTATGGGCAAGGAAGAGGAAGACGCGATGAACAATCTTTTGGCGGTCCTGAACGGCGGAAGCATGGAGGGTGCCGCGCTCGCCTCCGAACTCTCCGAATTCGCCGGCATCGACAACCCGGCCACCTGGACCCCGGAGGCATTGATCAAGGCCATCCGGGACGCGAAGGAGCGGCGCAGGGCGGACACCGTGAATCGGGGCGTGGACATCGCCAGGATCGACTACGCCGGGGAAAGGGACACGTTCCTTGCCGACACCCGGAGCCCCCACACCCGCAGGGCCTACGCCGCCGCCATGGACCGCCTGGACGCATGGGCAAGGCGGGAGGACGTGAACCCGCTCCACATGGACGCGGGACGGGCCGACCGTTTCATCAGGGACCTGAAGGCCGAGGGCAGGGCCGCCGCATCCGTCCGCAGGGACATCGCGGCGGTATCCGCCTTCTTTACCTTCCTGGAACGCTACCACGGGGCGATAAAGAACCCGATCAGGGGAACCAAGATAAGGCCGGCGAAAGAGAACAAGAAGCCCACGGTCATACCTTCCGCCAAGGACTACGCCGCGCTGCTTTCCGAACTGCCGCCGTTCGAGAAGGCGGTGGTGGTAGTGATGGCAACCAGGGGGCTGAGGGCGGGGGCCCTGCCGGAGCTGGAAAGGAAGGGCGACATGTACACCGGCACAAGCAAGGGGAAGGCCCTCAAGGAAGGCGGCACGGACGGGATAACCCTTCCGGCAAAGGCCCTGGCCGCGATAAAGGCCGCCGGACTGGACGCAAGGAAGCCTTTCGACGGGATGACCGCAAATGCCCTGGAACGGAGGATCAACTACCGGGTCGGGAAACTGCACAGGGCGGGGAAGATCGCCGCCCCGTACTCCTGCCACGACTTCCGGCACTTCTTCGCCTGCAATGAGTACAAACGAACAAAGGACATCGTGAGGGTTTCCGGTCTGCTGAACCACGGGAACGTGGCCATCACCCAGACCTACCTGAAAAGCCTGGGGGTAAAGCTGTGATGGGCGAGACGGAAAGGGAGGCGGTGGGCAGGGGTTACCTGGCTTCCGCCATGCGCTGCGGCTTCGTGGACATCGCCGAGGGCCACCGCCTCTACTCGGCACGGGGGGCGGTCATGGCATTGGGCCTCACGGACCGCGAACTCGGCTTCTTCGATGCCACGATGGCCGACTTCTTCCTGGAAGACACCACGGTCAGGCCCGGCCGTGTCCGGCTTTGCTACGGGGAGTCGGACGTGATGGACTTCCTGGACGCGCTGGAAGAAAGGGACCGCAGGAAAGCCTCGGGCCTGATCGACCTGGACATGTCGGGCGCCCCGTAGGGCAAGGGTACCGGCCATCCCCTTTGGTCCTCAAGCGGGACTTTCCTGACACCTAAAAAGACGATAAGGCCGGGGAAGGCCCTTGATGCGGGAAACGGCAAAACCGGCGGAAACGGAAAGAATAACGGAAAGATCGGATCGAGTGCCTATGGAGCCCCGAACAGCACCATTGCCGATGTTCGGTATACCCCAGTCCTGCCTGGCGGGGTAGCCGCAAGCGGACCCGCCGGGCATGTTGTACTTATTGTACATGTAGTAAAATGCCTGTTTTTCATAGCAAGTTCGGATAAAAATGCCTGTTTTTCATAGCAAGTTCGGATAAAGTTCGTGGCAAGTTCGGATAAAAACCCTTCCAGAGTTCGTTAGGATGAGCGTTTGATCGCTTTACGGCGTACCTGCGGTTGTATTTTAGGTTGGGAGAAAATTACTGTGATCTCAAACCTTTCTGCCGTAGAGTGGGTTGCTATGCTTTGTATGCCTATAGATTTCTCCCCCGAAAACTGAAGAGCAAACATCTGTAGAGTTCCCATAAAAGCCATGGCATCTGCTGCACTCTTGAAATAGCGTTTGCCGTTTTTTACCTGCGTCAATGTAGGGGCACATTTCTCACAAAGATCAAGAAACCTGTAGTTCTGTTCCGAGGCACCTCTTTTCCTATTGGCCAGTATATACTCAAAAGCTAGGTATACTGAGTGGTACCCGCCCTGTTCCAGACTATCAAGTTGTACGGCCTGAGATTGCAATACTGTTGTTATCATCGCCGCATCTGTCGTGGTTATCTTCGTTGGTACTATACTTTTAACGGCATTTATGGTTTCCCAGTAGCCATTATTATCCAAAACATCATGTGCCACTGATCTTATGGTGTTGTATGCTCTTCTCATTTTGGCGTAGAAGGCCTTAGGTAGGTTCACGTAACCGTGGGAAACGTCAAGGAGCTCTTTGAGAATTTGAACCTGAACCGTGTCAACTTTTGCGTCGTGCCCTATATTTTTAATTCTTTTTTCCTTGCCGGTCTTCAGGTCGGTATGCGAGAAAGCAATGATGACGGGTTGGGCAAGAACGGTTCTTTCTTGGGAAATTTTTATATATTTTGCGGGTTGCCCCTTTATGAGTTGGTATATTTCCTTTTTTAAATAGTCCGTTTGTTCTGTACAATAGTCGAGGCAATAGTCAAGGAAAACGCTGTACGGCATGGTGAAGCGGGAATAAAATAGGTCCGTATCTATTTTTTCGGGATTATGCGTTTTGGCATAAGCCGCACAGTCAAAGATGTAGGGGTACGCTTTCCTTAAATCCGTAGTTGCCCGTGATAACGGCAAAGGGGCTTCCTTTGAGCCAATTGGGACGAGCTCTGCCTGTATTCCTTCCGCTTCCCGTTTCTTATGTTCGCTTAAGGGAGTAGCTTCAGCCCATACCATAGACTTTGGTTCATGCATTATGTGCAGCGGCAGCTTTTTTGCCATTATGTCCAACCGTCCCTAGCGTCATCTTTTCCTGATGTTTTCTTATCGGGAGAACTTAGTTCCGTCTTGCTTGTGATGGCCCATCCCCCGCAGTCGAGGTCGAGTTTCAGGTGATGCTTGATGTCCGCCGTGTCCCTGCCCGTTGCGTGGAGGGTTGCCGTGTTCTTGGCCCCGTCCGCGTCCCGGGTTCGGGTTATGACGATCATCGTGTCCGACGCGCCCGTAAGCCCCGTACTTCCCAGGATGGATTCCATCCAGTCCACACCCTCATTCCTCTTGCCGGCCTTCTTCGCATGGTGGATCACGACAATGGCAACGCCAAGGTCGTCCGCAATACGCTTCAACCGCGCCATTGCCGTGTCCGTTTCCGAGTAATCGTTCATGTCCTTTATGCCGGAGAAGCGGGCCAGGGTGTCGATGACGACCAGCTTTATGCCGTCGTTGACCTTCAGGTAGTTTTCCAGGCCGATGTAGCCGTCCTTCCACTGCGTGGCCACGTGGAGGTCGTCGGTCCTCGGCGCTCCCAATTTCTTCAGGCGGCTTTGTATGCGACGACCGGTATCCTCAAGGGCGAGGTACAGCGTCTTCGTCTTTTCGGCCCTGAGGCTGCCCAGGAAGCCGCCTCCGGCCGCCGCAGCTATGGCGAGGTTGAGGACAAACCAGGACTTGCCGATCTTCGGGGCTCCTCCCAGCAGGGTAGTTCCCTCACCTATGAGGCCGGGGACTATCCAGCGTATGGGGGGAAAGTTCCTGTCCAGCAGTTCGGAGGCGGTCGCTATACGTGCCTCGTTCCTTACATTGGTTACAGCCGCCAGTGCGGGGATGAAGTTATTGATGGCCGTCTTGATGTCGGTCTTGCCGCTGTCGATTGCGGCCTTGGTATTATTCATGGCCTGGATAAACTGGCGGTATGTGCTTGCCTCTTCAACCTGATCTTCGTAGAACTTCAGTTTGTCGGCAATCGGCACGGCATCCGTTATCTCGGCGATTTCCGAGGGCCGCACGTCCATACCCGAAGTCCCGTCTACCAATGACTTGAAGGTCGGGGTAAAACCGGCCTTTATCTCCGCCATTATGGTGATGAAGACTTGCTTGTGTACGGGGCTGTCGAAGTCGTCGGCCTTCAATTTTGTTTCCGCTTTGCCTTGTTCGATGGCCCGCAGTAAACTTGACAGGAAGCACCGTTCCGCTTCCCTCACGTCCTTCATGCCGTCCTCCTTACGTATTCCTTGAGTGCCTCAAGCCCGGTTCGCTGCGCCGCCCTTACGTTCGGGGCCGGTATCGTCCCTGTTGTCAGGGACGCCGTGAAGTTCCTCGCGGCCGCCTCCCCTTCCCTCATCGCCGCCTCCGTATCCACCTCTTCGGGTGGTGCCGTCCGTACTGGCTTTCCCGCGTCGTCCCTGCCGTAGTGGTTGCCTTCGTACATGGCCCGAAGTTCCCCCATGGTGAACCGTTCGGCGTTTTCGGGGCTCATCCCCCCGGCGACGTAGCGGCCCATCTGGTCGGCAACGAAGGCGGCGATGCTCATGAGCTATCCCCTCACCGCATCGACGTAAGCCATGAGGACATCCTTCCGCAGCGTTTTCATGATCAGAGCGTCGATCAGCCCGGCCAGTTCCTGCCTGTTTGCGTCCGTCATTTTGTTATCCCCTCTTGGGATAGATTCCCCCCTCGGTCATCGTCATGGCCTGGGCCTCTATCTGGTCGGCGATGTACACGGCGGCCTTCCTTATGCCGGTCGTGAGATTGAATCCCTGGCCCCCGTAAGCCTTTTTCAGGCGCATGTATTCCCCCGCCCTGAAGCGGATGTTGACGTACCTGGGGTTTCCCTCTTCCCGGTCTGTTTCCGGTTCCGGCCTGTGCGTCGCCTCGGTCAGGGCGTTCGCGCTTTCCATGGCGGCGGTAACGTCCACCGTAGG
>WQZW01000053.1 GCA_009780545.1 Treponema sp. | reverse complement strand
CAAGCGGGAGGAATTCGTGATGAACGCCCAGCTTGAGATGATTCCCTCCCCGACGATCATCGGGCGTTTTATCGTGCCGCAGATATCCAGCCTTCTCATCGTCGGCGTGGCACTTTCCATTCCCGGAACGATCATCGCGGAAACCTCGCTTTCCTGGCTGGGCCTGGGAATCACCGAACCTTCGGTAAGCTGGGGTTCGATGATCAACCGTAACGTGCTTACCCTGGCCATCATGCGGGCCTATCCTTGGCTGCTCGCCCCGATCTGGTTCATCCTTGCCATCACCCTGGGCTTCAATTTCCTGGGCGACGCTCTGCGGGATTACTTCGATCCCTACAATACGGTGTTCCCCAAGTTCGGCAAGGGCAAGCAGATGCTCGGGCAGGACGGCGGGACGGCGGTTCATGTCGGGGCCGGCGGATTGCCGCTTCCGGCGGAAGAACGGGAGGAGAGAAACGCCTTCCTTTCGGTGCGGGACCTCAAGGTAAGCTTCTTCGTCAGGCGGGGGAAGGCCTTCGTTTCCATACCGGCGGTGCGGGGAATTTCCTTCGACGTGGAAAAGGGCGAATGTCTCGGCATCGTCGGGGAAAGCGGTTCCGGGAAAAGCGTCAGTACCATTGCCATCCCGAAACTGCTGCCGGGGAACGCACGGGTGGAAGGTTCGGTGAAGTACGAGGGTCGGGAACTTACCGGCCTGGGGACCGAGGCACTCAGGCAGTACCGGGGAAGGAAGATCGGGATGATCTTCCAGGAACCGGGCCGTTCCTTCGACCCCCTGCAGAGCATCGGCGGGGCGTTTATCGAAACCTTCAGGAACAGCGAGCCGAAGATTACCAAGGAGGAGGCCTTCGACAAGGCCGCCGCCCTGCTTGCCGAAACCGGCCTTGAACGGGGCCGGGAACGACTGATGAACTATCCCCACCAGTTTTCAGGCGGCCAGCTCCAGCGGATCGGCATCGCCCTGGCCCTGGCGCAGGGCTGCGACTTCCTGATTGCCGACGAGCCGACCACGGCCCTGGACGTTACCATCCAGAAGCAGATCATCGAGCTGTTGAAGTCGCTGCGGCAGAGCCGGCGCATCTCGATCATCTTCATCAGCCACGATATCGACCTGGTCGCCGACATTTCCGACCGGATTATGGTGATGTACGGGGGAATGGTGATGGAGGCCGGCAGCCCGGAGGAGATCACGCAACGGCCGAGGCATCCGTACACCGTCGCGCTGCTTGCTTCCTCGCCCCGCTTCGGCAGCCACTACTCGCTGCAACGGTTGACCTCGATACCCGGTTCCCCGGGCGACGGACTGGCGAACCAGGCCGGCTGTCCCTTCGCTCCCCGCTGTACGGAGGCGAAGGACGAATGCCGGCAACAGGTGCCGGTGCTGCGGGTGAACGGCATCAACGAGATACGCTGCGTGTTGAAAGAGGGCCATCATCCGGAGGATGATGGCCTTAGGAGATTTGCGTAGCAAATCTCCATGCTTGGGCCGGCACGAATAAAGGTGGGAGTGGAGTTTTGCTTTGTGAAACTTCATCCCCATAAAGGCGGTCCATCATCGGGAGGATGATGGGTACGCTTTGGTTTACAGGAATGCCGCCGGTGAAACCGGCGGAGTGGAGTTTTGCTCTGCAAAACTCCGAGTCCAATCTGCCGAAGGCAGGTTGGACAGGCCCCCCGCACCGGTCTTCATTTCTTTGGCCGGCCGGCATTTGCTTACGGAACCTCGATGACGGCGGAGATCAGGGGGCCGAGCATGGCCAGGAGGGCGCCCGCGATGATGAGGGCGAAGTACAGGAGGACGGCGAGGGCGCCATGGATGCCGGGGCGGGAAACGAGCTTGCGGACGGCGAAGGCCAGGGTCAGGGCCGAAAGGGCGACCAGGAGCAGGCCGGAGTAGCCGGTCAGACGGAGGAGGAGCAGGAGGATGCGGTCGGGGAAGCCGGAACCGCTGCCGGCAAAGTAGGTCCCGAGGAAGAGGGCGGCCAGGAGGAGGGCGTAGACGACCCAGGTCCTGAGGAATGCGGGCAGCGAGAAATGTCGGGGTTTGGAAGGGGCCCCGGCTTTCGGGAGGTTTTTCGCCCCGCCGGTTCCCGGTTCCGCCTCGACTACCGAATCGCCCACTTTCCGTTCCTCCGTCCGCCGTATTCCGCAGGCGTATTGCCTTGCTTATCGTTTTAGGTTACCATAAAATAACGATATGAAAAAGTTCCTGGCGGTAGTTTTCGTACTCATCGCGCTTGCGGGCGCGGGCCTGTTCTTCGGTTGGGCCCAAAGGGGCGTTCCCCCGGATGCGTACGGCGTCCTCAGGTCCCGGTCCCACGGCACGGACCCGGAGCTTATCGTGCCGGGGGAGTTCCGGTGGGTATGGTACCGGTTGATCCCGACCAATGCCGAGGTTTACGTTTTCAGGCTGCAGGATCTCGGCCATCGGTTCCGCTCGGCCGGTGTTTTGCCTTCCGGGGCGACGTATGCGACCTTTCTGGGCCTTCAGGAGGATTTTTCCTGGGAGATCGACGCCACGGTCCGGTTCCGCCTCCGCCGGGACGCCCTTATTCCCCTGGTCGAGCGGGACAATCTGGCGAATCAGCAGGAACTTCGGGCTTGGATGGAGAACCTGGCCGAGGAAATCGGGCTTTTCGTGACCGGATGGATGCAGGAAAACGGGGAACGGACGGTCGGGTGGACGGAATCGGGCGACGAGGGAGGCGATTCCGCCCTGCTCGCCGAGATCGGGCGGCGTTTTCCCCAAATCGAGGACTTTTCCCTGCGTATCGGCTCGGCAAGGTTTCCGGATATGGCCCTGTACCGGCAGGCGAGGGCGTTGTACGGGGAGTTCGTTTCCCTGCAGAAGGACTTTGTTTCCGGCGGGATGACCGACCTGGCGCAGGGCCGGCTGCAGACTTTTATGCGGCTGGAGGAGCTTGAGCTTTACGGTGAGTTACTGACGAAGTTTCCGCTATTGCTGGAATTCCTTTCTATCGAAAACAGTAGGGATCGGTAACCTATCGTTGTCCCCGGTTGTGTTGGGGATGGAACTTGTAGCCGGCCGACGGGTCCCGGCTGAGGAGCGTTGATGCGGAAACGGTGTGCCTTAGGATTGTTGCTGGTCTTGTGCCGGCTTCTCGTCGCGGTCCCGACCCTGTCGGCCCAGGAATGGGATGAAGGGGAATGGGACGACTACAACTTCGACCTGTATTCGCCCGGCGATCAGACCATCGTCATCTCCCTGGGCCTTATCTTCCCCACGGTTTTCGTCTATTCCGGCGGCTCGGTAAGGGCCCACAATATCAATCCGGTGGGCGGCGCGGGTTCCATCTCCTACAACTACCATCTCGGCCGGCATCTGTTCCTCGGCGGCGAGATCGGCGGTTCGTTCAACGGGACGCTGGCCAAGAACAACCTTTTTATCTGGAACTTCGGCATACGGGGCGGTTGGCAGTTCTTCTTCGGCCGTTTCGAGTTCCCGGTTGCCCTGGCTTTCGGGATGGCCCCCCAGAGCTACATCGGCAACGGCTACCTGGGCATTTACCTTAGGGGCCAGGCATCGGCGTTCTTCCGCTTCAACCCGGAATGGTCTTTCGGCCTGAATACCGACTGGACCTGGTATCCGCAGAGGCCCGTGGTCGATGGCCGCCGCCGCCCGGATATGGACGCGGACGGCAACTTCCTCGGCCTGACCCTTGCTGCCAGGTATCATTTCTAGCCATTATTATAAGGTAAGGAAGATGAAAAGGAAAAGTTTATGCGGAAAAGCGGGCCTGCCGATTGCCGGGGGCTTCCTGTTGCTGACGGCGGCCCTTGTTCTCGGTTCTTGCGGGCTGCACTCCATCTTCTACGACATATCCACCGAAAAACGTCCCGCCGTTCCCCGCGTTCCGGGAAGCCCGAGCCAGATAGCCCTTTTCGACGGCACTTTGTACGTGGCATCCGGCAAGCTCTTCGCCCATGCCGACGGCAGATGGGGCGACCCGGGCATTCCCCAACCTCCGAGAAGGCTGGTGGACCTTGCCGCCACCGACGACTTTCTGTACGCCCTTTCGCTTTCCGGCACCGGTGCCAAAACCGGTCTCTGGCGGATAGCCAAGGGAGGGGGGAACTGGTCGGAGGTGGGCCTTCCGGCAACCGTGCAGAATATCTTTGCCGACGGGGCGGACCTGTATGTCGGCATTGGAGACGGGGACAGCTATTCCATCCGGAAGATAAGCGGTTCCGGTTCGCCTACGGAACTGGCCGGGGATGTCGGACTGCTTTCCGGGGCTGCCGGGGGATTCCTGGTAACCAGAAGCGGGCATGTCCGTGATAGTTCCGGTAACTCGGTAACCTCCGACGGTGCTGTCTTTATGGGGGTGATCGACCTTGGGGGAGAGGTGGTCGCCGTCAGCCGCGACGGCATTCTGTACCGTGTGGATTCCGGCGGGGCCAGTCAGATAACCAAGTCGGACGGCAGTATCATGGATACCAATAAAAGGCTGGCAACCGGGGCACTGGCCGTGTGGGAAGGAAATGTTGCCGGAAAGGAAGGAAAAATGCTTCTTGTCGGCGTTCAGTCAAGTTCCTCCGTAACCACCCTGAACAACGGCTACGTCGAATTCCCCCTGACCGCGGACGGGAAGCTCGACCCGGACCGGGACCGCAACGATGCCGAACAGCTTGCCAGCGTCCAGGGGCAGAACGCCCAGTACCGGACGAGTCTCGGCCGGCTTCCGGTCAGCCACCTTTTCCAGGCACCGGTTGCGGTGGACTCGGAACGTACCCTGTACGCCTCGACGCTGAACTCCGGCCTCTGGTCCTTCAGAACAAGGGACGGGGTCCTGCAGTGGAATGCCGAGGACTAGACGCCGGTAGCCGAAGGGGGCGGTTTTGGCATGCCGGACAACGCCTTGCCATTGAAGGCGGGGCGTTGCGGGGCAGCGCACGCTGTTCAGGCTAAAGCCTTCACGCCTTTGCTTGCATACGGTAGAGTTTACCTGTGCTACACCGTGCTACATTTGGCCCTTGCACACGGCTTCGCCGTGCTATTACCTGGTGCCCCGCTCGGGGGGTAACGGAATACCCGCGGTAGCGGGGATGGAGTGAAGGGGGGCTTGGCCCCCCGCATTGGTTTTCTATGGGTGAAACCGCCTGATATGGACGATCTGTTTTCGGGGAAGGACGACGGCACGCTGGGCTCGGCCCCCGGGCCGCTGGCCGACAGGATGCGTCCCCGCTCCATCGAGGACATAATCGGGCAGGACCACATCGTCGGTCCCGGTCGGCTCCTCAGGCGGGCGATTCAGGCCGACCGGCTTTCCTCGCTGATTTTTTACGGGCCGCCCGGAACCGGCAAGACCAGCCTTGCCCGGGTAATCGCCAACACCACCCTTGCCGCCTTCGAAAGCCTCAATGCCGTGCTTGCCGGGGTCAAGGACATCCGCGAGGCCATAGACCGCTCCGGCGACCGCTTCAGGCTGTACTCCAAGCGGACGATCCTCTTCGTGGACGAGGTTCACCGCTGGAACCGGGCCCAGCAGGATGCGCTGCTGCCCTGGGTGGAGAACGGCACGGTGATCCTGGTCGGGGCAACCACGGAAAATCCTTTTTTTGAAGTGAACAAGGCACTGGTAAGCCGGAGCCGGATCTTTCAGCTGAAGGTGCTGGACCGCTCCGGCCTGACCGAGACGGCGATGCGGACCCTTTCCGACCGGGAACGGGGCTACGGGAACTGGAGCGTGGAGTTTGCGCCCGGAGCCCTGGAGCATCTGGTGGAGATCGCCGCCGGGGATGCCCGGAGCCTGCTGAACGCCCTGGAACTTGCCGTGGAGACGACGCCCGATTCCTGGCCCCCGCCTGCCGGAAGCCGCATCGTCGTTTCGATGGAGGCCGCCGAGCAGAGCATACAACGGCGCGCCGTCCTGTACGACCGGGACGGCGACTACCATTTCGACACGATAAGTGCTTTCATCAAAAGCCTTCGGGGCAGCGATCCGGATGCGGCCCTGTACTGGATGGCCAAAATGGTGCGGGCCGGCGAGGACCCGGCCTTCATCTTCAGGCGGATGATCATCCTTGCCAGCGAGGACGTGGGCCTTGCCGACCCGTCCGCCCTTTCGGTGGTGATCTCCTGCGCCGAAGCCTTCGACCGCATCGGCTTTCCCGAGGGCAACTTCCCCCTGGCCCAGGCCTGCCTGTACCTGGCCACCGCTCCCAAGTCCAACACGACGCTTTCCTTCTTCGATGCCCTGAAGGAGCTGGACCGGGAGGATGCCGAGGTCCCCAACCACCTTCGGGACGGCAACCGGGATGCCGAGGGCTTCGGGCATGGCAAAGGCTACGTTTACCCCCATGCCTTTCGGGACCACTGGACCGCCCAGCAGTACCTGCCTTCGGCCCTGCAGGGAAGGATTTTCTACACGCCCTCGACCGTCGGCTACGAGGCCGGCGTGCGCGAGGAGGTGCTCCGGAAGCGGGAACTCCAGGCTGCGGCGATCCTGGGCGAGGCCGAGGGGCCGGAAGGGGAATTCCTGACCTGGTCGCCTGATGCCAAGGTCCGGGAGCGGAGGATACGGCAGATGGAGGGAAGCCGGAGCGCCCTGCTCTTGGCCGACCGCACGGCCATTTTCGATGCGGCAAGTCCGGCCCGCCATCACCGAGTGCTGATTCCCCTTGCCGACGACGGCCTGCTCCTCTGGGAAAGCCTGCGCCGGTGCCCGGAAGGCCTGACCGCCGCCCTGCTGAAAAGCGATGCCGGCCGGGATGCCCTGCTCCGCTACGTCGAGGTTTTCGACGGGCCGGAACTCCCCGAACTTGCCGTGCTGTCTGACGAGGGCGAACTGCTGCCGAACCCGGAGGATGCCGGCCGCCGGTTTTCCGCGCCGGTCTTCGATCGAATCCTGATCAGGGAACCTTGGCGGAAGGGTTTTGCCGGAAAGGGCGGGGGCGGATCCAGGCTTCCCGAGGAAAGCTTTGCCGACCTGGCGGAAAAGGCCCTGTCCCTGCTGGCCCCGGAAGGCCGGATCGTGATCCTCTGCTCCCCGCCGGTTCTCGGCCAAAGAATCTCACGGGTGATCGCCGGGGAATCGGGCCTGCGGGAACTTGCCGAACGGCTGGCCGCCGCCGAGGAACGCTTCTTTGCGGAAACCGAGGGCCTCGGCTGGAACGGGGATACCCTGCGCGCCGCTTTCGAGGCGAAGGGTTTTCGGGTCGAGGCGCGGCTGTTGGACCGGAGCGAACCGCGGCTTCTGGGCGAGCGGGACATCGCCTCCTGGTTCGACCGGGAGAAGTCCCGCTGGGGCAGCTTTATGGCCCGGAAACTTACGCCGGAGGATTTCTCCCTGGCCCGGAATGCCCTATACGAGCGGAGCCGGCTGGGACCGATTCCCTGGCAGTGGAAGAGCGTTTTGCTGGAGTGTCCAATCGACCATGGGTCGATTGGACCTGGAGAACGGCTCAACCGGTAGGTTGAACCGTTCTCCACCCCGGCAATCTAGGATTGCCGGCTTTTTTTGGGTTGGGAAACCCGCACTCTCGCAACACAGTGGTTCTGAGGAAAACCCTACGGCTTATTCCGACAACTAAGGTATTGCAATAGCCGGATAATTACCGAGCCAGAAAAGGCCAAGGCCGCATGGTAAATCACCTGCCGCTTGCCTTGGCCGAAACAAATTACCTTTGAGGCTGATACGATTCGAACGTACGACCTTCAGATCCGCAATCTGATGCTCTATCCAGCTGAGCTACAACCTCTGTTTTCCGGGATGGGGACGTCGATCCTGCATTCCGGCTTTATCGATCAATGCTAACGCATCGGCTTGAAACGGGGAGTATCCGGTTTGCCCCCCCCGTTTTTCGGCCCATGCGTTACCATCTCCGGAGCAGGGGGGATTCGAACCCCCGGTACCCTTTCGGGGCACAACTCCTTAGCAGGGAGCCCGATTCGGCCACTCACGCACCGCTCCATAACCAACGTCCCTCGCAAAGCCGTCTTTTCCTAATCATACTCTTTTTGGGGCCGGATGTCAAACCTTACCGGAAGGATTCGGCTTCCGGTCGCAAACTTCGT
>WQZW01000052.1 GCA_009780545.1 Treponema sp. | reverse complement strand
TTTACCGTCACTCCTGGCGCGCCGGTCGTCGCAAACGTCCTCGTAAGCAGGAGCTGCCCTTCGGTCACCGGCTCGTAGAGGTCGAGCGAGCGGTAGTCCACCCTTCCTCCTCCTACCTCTCTTGGCCTTCCAGTCCTTTCGTCCTTGGAGAAATGGAAAACAAGCATCCCATCCTCCCCGTCTTCCGGCTGCACCGCCTCCGCGATCAGGCGGTTCTCTCCGTACTCCTTCTTTTCAAGCATCTCCTGAAGAGCATCATCGTTTAACCCGTGCGTCACGCCGGCGTCGGCGATCTTTTTCTTTGCGCCCGCCAGATCCGCTCCGGCGCCATGGCTGTGGAGACCGGCATGGGGGGAAGGCTTGACGCTACGAACATAGTGGACCCTCTGGTGTCGGTTATCACAATTATAGAGCTGGAACACACTGAATACCTGGGGAATACCATTGCGGCCATTGCGGGAGAAAAGGCCGGAATCGTCAAGCCCGGCCGGCCGCTGGTACTGGCCCGGCAGAAGGAAGAAGCCCTGGAAGTCTTCCGCCGGAACGCCGCCTCCAAGGGCAGCCCCCTTTCCTACCTTCCGGACATCGCCGGGATCTCCGGCCTGACCCTGCATCCCGGCGGCACGGACTTTTCCCTTTCACTGGAAGGCCGACAACCCCTGCGACTTTCCGTCCCCCTGCCCGGCCGGGTTCAGGCGGAAAATGCCGCCCTTGCCGTTACCGCCCTGCGCATCGCCTTTCCGGACCTTGCCCCGGAGGCCTTTGCCGCAGGGCTTGCCCGGGTGGAAATTCCCGCCCGCTTCCAGCGGCTGACGGACGATCCGCCCTTCATCCTCGACGGAGCCCACACGCCCGAAAGCATCTACCTTTGCCTTGAAACATTCGATTCGCTGTACGCCACCGGCGGGATTCTCCTGTTCAGCTGTGCCGAGGACAAGGACGTCGCGGCAATGGCCGGCCGGCTCCTGCCCTGTTTTTCCCGGGTGATCGTCACCTCGGCCGGCAGCTTCAAGGCCAGCCGGCCGGACCGGATAGCCGAGGCTTTTCGGGAATGCCGGTACTCGGGCACCGCGGAGATACGGCTGATTCCGGACATTGCCGAGGCCCTGGGGGAATCCCGAAGGCTGAGTCTTGAGGCCGGGCTGCCGGTTCTCTGTGCCGGTTCGTTCTACCTGGCCTCGGAAGTGCTGAAGCTCGGCGGTCCATCATCCTCCGGATGATGGACTCAGGAGTTTTGCTTTGCAAAACTCCACGCATATGCTTGTCGATAAATGGGTGGAGTTCGGTCCGATCGTGATCGGACCGAACTCCGAGTCCAATCTACTTCAAGTAGATTGGACAGGCTTGGCCCCCCACATTATCCCGGAACTTGATCCGAGGTTTGGTTCTCAACGCCAGAAGCGGAGGCGGTTCCAGGGGTTGATGTTGCAGCGGAAGACGAAGTACAGCCAGGCGAAGCCGAAGCCGGCGAGGTGGGTCAGGTGGGCGACGCCGCTGTTCGTTCGGAAGAGCTGGGAGAACAGTTCGATGACGGTAAAGCCGATGACCATAAGCGGGGCACGGACCGGCAGGATTCCCCAGATGTAGATGATCGACTCCGGGTAAAGAACGGCATAGGCGAAGCTGACGGCAAAGACCGCGCCGGAAGCCCCCATCAGCCAGATCCCGTACTGCCCGGCAAGGAGGTACATCAGGAACGAGAAAATCCCGGCCAGCGTTCCGGTAAGCAGGTAGAACAGGAGGAACTCGCCGCTGCCCATGTGACGCTCGACCTGGGTGCCGAAAATGTACAGGGCCAGCATGTTGAAGATGATGTGGCCGAGGCCGCCGTGGACGAACATGTAGGTGACGAAGGTCCAGACCCAGCCGCCGCCGAGGATTGCCAGGGGGCGCATCGACATAAGGGGAACCAGGATGCGGAAACCCAGGAAGTACATCAGCAGGTAAAAGACAAAGTTTATCCCGATAAGCCAGAACACCGCGTTGTAATGGCTGTAACGGATGGGCCGTCTCAGTATGTTCATGGTTATAGGATAATTGTTGGGAGTGAAATGGTCAATGGTCGGTCCGTTCGTCCGCGGAGGAGCGGGCCCGAGAAACCGCCGGTGCCGAAAGGGGAACGGGACGATTCCGGGGAATGCGGACGGGGCCGCGCCGATCCGTCGGAAGGCCGTTCGCAAATTTTTGGGACCGCAAACGCATTTTGAGTTTGTTCGTCTAAAAAAAATTACCTTTTTCTGAATTTTTTCTTAACAACTTTCTCATGCCTATGCGATAATGAAGCGTTATTAACAACCGGCATTTTAAGCCGTAGGAAGGAAGGAGAAGAGAAATGGTCAATCACAAGGAAATGGCGGCAAGCGTCCTCGCCGCCATCGGCGGCAGCGAAAACATCGGCAGCCTTGTTCACTGCATAACCCGCCTGCGTTTCAAGCTGAAAAGCGCGAATAAATGCGCCCCGATGGACGACATCAAAAAAATAGCCGGAGTTCTGGGCTGCGTTACGCAGGCCGGACAGTTGCAGGTAATTATCGGACAGGAAGTCGCCGACGTTTACGCCGAGGTTTGCGCGCAGGCGGGAATCGAAAAGCGGGCCGGCATCGAAGAAAATCTTGACGATGCGCCGAATCCAAAAAGGAAATTCGGGGCGGCTATTTTCGACGTGTTCAGCTCGGTTTTCGCGCCTATCGTGCCGGCCTTCGCCGGGGCCGGTATCATAAAAGGCACCATAACGCTTTTATCCATGTACGGCTCCCTGAACGACTATCCGGGACTTTTACTCCTGCTCAACGCCATCGGCGACAGCGTGTTTTACTTCCTGCCGTTTCTTGTCGCATGGTCGGCCGCGAAAAAGTTTAAGACAAACGAAATTATGGCCCTTGCGGTTGCCGGTATTTATGTGTATCCTTCAATCATCAGCGCCGCCGGAACCACGATCAGCATTTTCGGTTTGGACGTAACGATTGTCAGGTACGCAAATACCGTTCTGCCGATACTCATCTCGGTCTGGCTTTTGAGCTATCTGTACGCATGGATATACAAGCACTGCATCAGCTATTTGCGCGTCGTGGTCGTGCCGATCGTAACGCTGCTCGTCGCCGGCTTCGGCTCGATCATCGTAATAGGACCGATAGGCTTTATCATCGGGCGTTATCTCGGTATCGGATTTGAGTGGCTGTTTGGAACTGCTCCCTGGCTCGGCGGCATCGTCGCCGGAACGATCCGGCCGTTCATGGTTTTTGCAGGAATGCACATGGCGATGTCTCCCATCCTTCTTAACAATATTGCCACGCTTGGTTACGATATGATAGCTCCCGTTTACGCCGCCGCCACGATGTCGACGGCGGGAATGTGCTTCGGCATTTTCCTGCGTGCCAAGGACAAGGCAAATCGCTCCGCCGCATTTTCGGCGTTTATCTCCGCATTTATCGGCATCACCGAACCGGCCTTGTACGGCGTCGCCTTCCGCTTCAAGCGTCCGCTTATCGCGCTCTGCATAGGCGGCGGTATTTCCGGCGGCTTCGTCGCAATTTTCGGCGGCAGGGCGCTGTCGTTTGCCATGCCCTCGATCGTCAGCCTTCCGGTTTACGCCGGCACGATTACGACGATGCTCATAGGTTTTGCGATAGCCTTCGTGTTGACAACGGCGTTGGCATACATTATCGCTTTCGACGAAAGTATCGAGAAGGATTCCAAGGCGGTCGAGGCCGAGAAAAAAGCCGTAAAATTCGGCAAAAACAAGTAGCGCAGGAGGACGTATGAAGGGCTTTCCGAATGAGTTTTTGTGGGGCGGCGCGACGTCGGCCCATCAGGTCGAGGGATCGTGGGACGTCGGCGGCAAGGGATTGGACACGCAGGAGTGCAGGCCGACCGACACAAAGATGACCCGCGAACAGAAGATCGACTGGAAGAACAAGCAGATGACGTCGGAAAAGTTCGAGGAAGCGATTGCCTGCCGCGACAAGGGCATATATCCGTACCGCTGGGGAAGCGAACAGTATACGCACTATAAGGAAGATATCGCGCTGTTTGCCGAAATGGGGATGAAGGTTTACAGGCTGTCGGTAAGCTGGGCGCGCATTTTCCCCAACGGGGACGACGAGAAGGCCAACGCCGAAGGGCTTGCGTACTACCGCGCGGTATTCGAGGAGTGCAAAAAATACGACATCAAGATTTTGGTAACGATACTGCACTACGCAATTCCTGTGAACCTCGTTACCAAATACGGCGGATGGAAAAACCGCAAGCTGATAGACCTGTACCTCCGCTTTGCGAAAACGTTGTTTGAGAATTACGACGACATCGTCGATTACTGGCTGCCGTTCAACGAGATCAACGCCGGGCGTTTCCATCCCTACAACGGCGTTTCGCTGATTAAGGATCGGGAGCAGGACAACGAGCAGGCCATTTATCAGGCCCTGCACCACCAGTTTGTCGCAAACGCCTTCGCCGTAAAGATGGCGCATGAAATGATTCCGCACAGCAAGGTCGGCGGAATGATTGCGCGTTTCTGCCATTACGGGGCGACCTGCAGGCCGGAGGATCAGCTGCAGCTTCTGCACGACGAACAGTACTCCAACTGGTTCTTTGCCGACGTCCTCGCCCGGGGCATCTATCCCGAATACATCGACAGATTTTTTGCGGGCAGAGAAGTGAACGTGCGGTTCGAACCGGGGGACAGGGAAGTCCTGCGGGAAAATACCGCCGATTTTATGGCGATGAGCTATTACTTCACCCAGTTGTCCACGACGGACTCGGCATGGGAAAAAACGGACGGAAACCTTGTCGTGTCAAGCAAAAATCCGCACTTGGAAGTCAGCGAATGGGGATGGCAGAGCGACGCGACGGGCTTGCGCATTACCTTGAACCAGATGTACGACAGGTACCGCAAGCCGCTGTTTATCGCCGAGTACGGCCTTGGCGCCCTGGACAAGCCGGAAGCCGACGGCTCGATCTGCGATCCCTACCGCATCAAATACCTGCGCGACCATATCATCGCGATGCGGGACGCAATCGAGGACGGCGTCGATCTTTTTGGGTCCACGATTTGGGGCATCATCGATCTTGTGTCCAGCGGAACGATCGAGATGTCGAAGCGCTACGGGGTAATACACGTCGACTGCGACGACGACGGAAAGGGAACGTTCAAGCGCAGCAGGAAAGACAGTTTTTACTGGTATCGCGACTGCATAAAATCCAACGGGCAAAATCTTCCGGAGGCGGAATTGTTCGTGCCGAAACGCCGGGGAACCGCTGATTAGACAGGGAATTCAGCGGTTCCCTTGGTTCCTGCTCCGCGCGGATGCGGGCAAAGGTCCGCACCTGACGTTCCTCGGGAACGGTTAACTAGCGCCGATCAAATTCCGGCATCGGGATTTGATCGGCGTCTTCCCGGGGAAGCGGCATTGCGAACCACGCAGTCGCATTTGGCGACCGCATGGTTCGTGTTTTTGATGATGAAAATTACGCCTTTCCTATTTCTGTCAATATTTTGCAATAAATTAGGAGGGAGTAATAGCTGCGGTTTTTTGGCTTCCGTGTCATTAAAATCATTCCCGGTTGCAGAATGTCAGCATTCCTAATTATCGGGCTGATACAAAACAGGTAATCTTTTAGGCTTCGGACCGTCACTCCCATGGTAAGACGATGGTCCGGAACCTAAACCGATTCAGGAGGAATTATCGGGGATACCGAAAGACTCCGGGGTATGCGTCCGCGGCACCTGTCCGCGTTCCGCCGTGCCGTCGTTCGGTGCCTCCGCTCGGGGCATCTTCCGTCAGCAAATGGGTAACTTTGCAACGCAAAGCTCCGAGCCCGGTCCCCCGCGGGGATTGGACCGGCTTGGTCCCCGCATCGGCATTTTCTTCCCCTTACCAACATCCGGAATCCATGCTACAATCGGCTATGACCGCAGACGAACTTCGCAGAAAATATGTCGAGTTTTTTGTTTCCAAGGGACACGCGCAGATACAGGGGAAGTCCCTGCTGCCGGACAACGATCCGACCGTGCTGTTCACCACGGCGGGGATGCATCCGCTGGTGCCGTACATCCTCGGGCAGGAGCATCCGGCGGGGGTCCGGCTGGTGAACTACCAGAAGTGCATACGCACCGGCGACATCGACAGCGTGGGCGACCGGAGCCACCTTACCTTTTTCGAGATGCTGGGCAACTGGTCCCTCGGCGACTACTTCAAGGAAGGTGCCATCGAGATGAGCTTCGAGTTCCTCACCTCGCCGGAATGGCTGGGGATTCCGCCGGAGAAGCTCGCCGTTACCGTGTTCGAAGGCGAGGAGGGGATTCCCCGTGACGAGGAATCGGTGGCGATCTGGCGGAGGATGGGAATCCCCATGAACCGAATCGCCTACCTGCCCCGCGAGGACAACTGGTGGGGCCCGGCCGGAAGCACCGGTCCCTGCGGGCCGGACACCGAAATGTTCTATTATGTGGGCGAGGCTCCCTGCGGGCCGGAGTGCAAACCGGGCTGTTCCTGCGGCAAATGGCTGGAAATCTGGAACAACGTCTTCATGCAGTACAACAAGACGGCGGACGGCGTTTACGAACCGCTGGCCCGCACCTGCGTGGACACCGGCATGGGCCTTGAGCGGACGGTGAGCATCCTGAACGGCGCCTCTTCGGTGTACGATACCGAGATCTTCGCCGGGATCAGGGCCGCCGTGGAAAAGGCCGCCGGCTACGTCTACGGCAGCGACGGGGAGAAGGACAAGTCCCTGCGGATCGTCTGCGAGCATACCAGGACGGCGACCTTCATCCTGGGCGATCCCCGGGCCGTGAGCCCGTCCAACCTCGGCGCCGGCTACGTGCTCCGCCGGCTTATCCGTCGGGCGGTCCGGCATGGCCGCAAGCTGGGCATCGCAACCGATTCGCCGTTCCTGTCGCCGGTGGCCGCCATCGTCGTCGAGCAGTTCCGCGGGCCCTATCCGGAACTGGCCGAGAACGGGGCCTACGTTACCGAGGAACTGGACCGGGAGGAACGCAAGTTCCTGGAAACCCTGCAGAAAGGCGAGCGCGAGTTCGAGAAGATGCTGCCCAACCTGCTTAAGAACCCCAAAAAAGTGATGTCCGGCCGCCTGGCCTTCACCCTGTACGATACCTACGGCTTTCCCATCGAGCTTACCGAGGAATTGGCCGCCGAAAACGGCATGACGGTGAACCGGGACGAGTTCGACGAGGCCTTCAGGAAACACCAGGAGACTTCCCGTGCCGGAGCCGGCACGTTCAAGGGCGGCCTGCAGGATTCGGGGGAGACCACGACCCGCTACCACACCGCGACCCACCTCCTGCACCAGGCATTGCGGACGGTGCTGGGCGGCCACATCGCCCAGAAGGGCAGCAACATCACCGCCGAACGGATGCGTTTCGACTTCGCCCACCCGACCCCGATGACCGCCGAGGAGATCGCGAAGGTGCAGGCCATCGTCAACGAGCAGATCGAAAAGGACCTGCCGATCTCGATGCGGACGATGGACCTGGAGGAGGCCAAGGCCGCGGGCGCCATCGCCCTGTTCGGCGAAAAGTACGAATCCCGGGTAAAGGTCTACAGCATCGGCGAAGGCGGCGGCCTGTTCTCCAAGGAAGTCTGCGGCGGCCCCCATGTGGAACGCACCGGCCTGCTGGGGAAGTTCACCATCCAGAAAGAGCAATCCTCGTCGGCCGGAGTCAGGCGGATACGGGCGGTGCTGGGGTAGGAATCCTGCCGGAAAAAGCCGCCGGTTGGAAACCGGCGGGGTGGAGATTTGCTATGCAAATCTCCAAGCCCATCATCCTACGGATGATGGGCCGTGGAACGCACCGGCGTCCTGGGCAGGTTTACCATCCAGAAAGAGCAATCCTCGTCGGGCGGATACGGGCGGTGCTGGGGTAAATCCCTGCCGATTTGGGTTTTGGGAGTGCCGGATGATCCCAAACCGAAAAGCTGCCGGTTCCCAACCGGCGGGGTGGAGATCGGTTCAATCTGTCCTGCAGATTGAACCGATCTCCGAATCCATACTCCTTCGGAGGACGGATCGCCCGGCCTCCCCCGAATTAAATCGCTTTCGT
>WQZW01000051.1 GCA_009780545.1 Treponema sp. | reverse complement strand
CTTGGAACCTTCCTTCACCCTAAACGCATAATCCGGCTTTTTGGTGGTCGAGTTGACCTTCTGGCTAAATTCACGGTGAACGTCCCAAAATTTCCTAGCCACATCCGTCTGGTGAAAGTCCCAGCCCAGGGCCGAAAAAAACGGATCGATGAACCTGTTCCGAGTCTCGGTCTCTTGGAAATTTTTGGACAGGTACTGTCGCTCGTTTCTCTCGAAATCGGAGACGAGCTTTGCCGCTGCTTCCTTTCCAGCTTCCCGGGTCATGGTAGGATCATTATAGACCTGTCGGCTGTTTTATCAAGCCCCCGGCTGAACGACAGCCTTACGAACGGAGGTAGAATTATCCCCTTTAGAACACAAGCCTTATACCGAAAACATCCTTGCCGGAAACCGCATATTCCGTCTCGATCCCACGGGAGTTTCGGCTAATTACCCTTACGTCTTCCCCGTTCTCGGAGACGATGTGAACGACAAGCGTTTCGGAAGGTATTGTTTGAAAGGTTTTTTCCTCGCCTGAGGAAAGGCTGAAAGTTTCGTTTCTGGTTTTCGTTCCGGCCGAAAGAACTGGTCTTTTTCGTCGAACGGTTCGCGGGTCCTTGGGTCCCCCCAGTACACGTCCCGCAGGACATGGGCATTGACGGTCAGAATGGCTTTCCCTTCCGCAATCCGCACCAGTGCCTTTCTTCCATCTTCATGGCCGAAACCCGTGTAATAGTTGGGCCACGGCGAGGCGCATGCCGCAAAAAGCACCGGTGCCAGGATCGCCAAAAGCATCTTTCTCATATGCTTTTTCCTTTCCGTAATTCGCACCGGTGCCCTGCATTTTCATCGCCGCAACGTGGCATGCTTGCCGGGCCACGCCATTTCGCATTAGCCCAATTAACACGCTATGCGTTTGCTCGGTGGACCGGATCGCTTACAGTGGCGCAAACATCAGTATCGTCTGCACTTCTCCTTCGCCCGAGGTGTACAGCAGGAGATTGCCGTCTTCCATGTCCCAGCTTACGGTGGCGGCCAGATAGCCGAAGAACTCGTGCTCGGTGAGTTCTTCCGGCTCGGTGAAGGAGGCCATTCTCGTGCTGACAGCCGGCCCGAAGCTGAGCCGGTCGTTTTCCCGTGTGTAGGGGCCGCTGAAGGTGTTCGGGGCTCCGGTACCGAAGGCCATCTCCTCCTCGAACCGCAGCGTGAAGACCTCGCCGTTGCGTTCCCGGTCCAGGACGACGGTCCCGCCGGCTACGGTACGTATCTCGGCAAGTATCCACCGGCTTTCTTTCACCGCGGAGAAATCGGCGGGGACTTTATTGGACTGGCAACCCGCGATCAGGGGCAACAATACGCCGACCATCATCATCATCGTTCTTGCGTTCATTTTAGGTTTCTCCTTTTCCTTATCTTCGTTTTTTCAACAGCCGTCAACCCGCTTGCAGAGTACCTTCAAGCAGGTTACCGCATTATATCACAACGGAACAAATACCAAAACCGTCTCCCCGCCGCCTTCGCCCGAGGTGTATAACAGGAGGTTTCCGTCTTCCAGGTCCCAGCTTACGGTGGCGGCAAGGTAACCGAAAAACTCGTATTCGGTGAGCTCCTCCGGTTCGAGGAAGGCGGCCATCAGCGTGCTGGCGGCCGGCCCGAAGCTGAGGCGGTCGTCCTCCCGGGTGTAGGGGCCGCGGTAGCTGTTCGGGGCGCCGATGCCGAAGACCGTCGTCTCCTCGAACCGTATCGTGAAGATCTCGCCGAAAACCTCGTCGTTGTGTTCCCAGTCCAGGACGATGGTTCTGCCCGAGGCGCGTATCTCGGAAAGTACCCACTCGCTTTCCATAACGGGGGAGAAATCGGGCGGCGGAACGGGGGCTTTTTTGGACTGGCAGGCCACGGTCAGGGGCAGCAGTATACCGACCAGCACCGTTAGCATCGTCCCGGCTTTCATGTTACTCTCCTTCACCCGTTTCAACGATTCCTTCCTCAGCAATCGCCGAATTTTCTGTCGAGTCGGCGGGCTCCTCGTCTTCCTTGACGATCCGGTCCAGGCCGATCACGAAGTCCGGGCGGTCTATGCTGACGATCCGCACGCCCTGGGCGGCCCGTCCCATCACCCGTATCTCGCTGACGTTCAGCTTGATCGACTTGCCCTGGCTGGTGATGCACATGATGTCCTCGTCCTGCAGCACGTTGACGCAGCCGACGATCTCGCCGGCCTTTTCCGTCACCGTGTAGATCCGCTGGCCGCCGGTGCCCCGGCCATGCGAGGCGAACTCGTCGAACTGCACCCGCTTGCCGTAGCCGAATTCGGAAAGGATCAGCATGTTCTCGATCTGCCCCTCCGGCTTCTGCCCTCCGGCGGCGTCCAGCCCCGGATCCACCCGGAGCATGCCGGCAAGTTCGTCGCTGCCGGCCAGCTTCATCCCGGCCACGCCCCGGGAAGCGCGACCCATCGCGCGGACGTTTTCCTCGTGGGTGCGCAGCGCCTGGCCCTGTCGGGAGATCAGCACGACCTCGTCGTTGCCGCCGGTCAGAAGGGCGCTGACCAGTTTATCCCCGTCGTCGAGGTTGATGGCGATGATGCCTCGGGTTTTGGCGTTGGCGAACTCCGAGGTCTTGACCTTCTTGACCACGCCCCGGGAAGTTCCCATAAAGAGGAATTCCTCGTCCCCGAAGTCCTTCAGGGCGACCACGGCGGTGATGTCCTCGTTCGGCGAGACGGTCAGAAGGCTCTTGACGTGCGATCCCTTGCTGATTCGGGAACCTTCCGGCAGTTCGTGCACTTTCAGCCAGTAGGCCTTGCCCACGCTGGTGATGAACATCACATGTTCGTGGGTCGAGGCCACGAAGATCTGCTCCACGAAGTCGTCCTCGGCCAGCTTGGCGCTCTGCATTCCCTTGCCGCCCCGGCCCTGGCTGCGGTAGGCCGACACCGGAACCCGCTTGATGTAGCCGAGGTTGGAGATCAGGATCATCATCTCTTCCTTTTTGATGAGGTCCTCGATGTTGATCGTTTCAAGTTCGCCGGCGACGATCTCGGTCCGCCTTTCGTCCCCGTACTTCTCGGCGATCTCCCTGGTTTCGTCCTTGATCACCCCCCGAAGCTTGACCTGGTCCTCCAGAAGCGAGGTGTAGTAGGCGATCCGCACCTTCAGTTCGTCCAGTTCGGCCTGGATTTTCTCGATTTCAAGGCTGGTGAGCCGGCCGAGCCGCATCTCGACGATGGCCTCGGACTGGGCTTCGGACAGCAGGAACCGCTGCTGGAGGCGCAGGCGCGCGTCGGCCACGTCCCGGCTGGCCTTGATCACCGCGACGACCTCGTCGATGTTGGCCAGGGCGATCAGCAGCCCTTCCAGGATGTGGGCCCGTTCCTGCGCCTTGCGGAGTTCGTACTGCGTCCGGCGGGTGACGACCTCGACCCGATGCTCGATGAAGTGGTGGACCAGTTCCTTGAGGTTGAGGCAGGCCGGCCGACCGGCGACCAGGGCGAGGTTGATCACCCCGAAGGTGGTCTGGAGCTGGGTGTTGGAGAAGAGCTGGTTCAGCACGACCTTGATGATCGCCCCTTTCTTCAGCTCGATGACGATGCGGATTCCTTCCCGGTCGGACTCGTCGTTGGCATGGGCAATCCCGTCGATCACCTTGTCCCGCACCAGTTGCCCGATCTTCTCAAGAAGCATCGCCTTGTTCACGTTGTAGGGGATTTCGGTGAAGATGATCTTTTCCTTGCCCTGCTTGGTGGTCTCGATGTTGAACTTGCCCCGCACCAAGAGCTTGCCCCGGCCGGTCCTGAAGGCTTCCTTGATCCCCCGCATCCCGAGAATCACCCCGCCGGTGGGGAAGTCCGGCCCCTTGACGATGGTCATCAGTTCGTCGACGGTGATTTCCGGCCGGTCGATGTGGGCGCAGATCGCCTCGCTGATTTCCCGCAGGTTGTGGGGCGGCATGTTGGTGGCCATGCCCACGGCGATTCCGCTTGAGCCGTTGACCAGCAGGTTGGCCAGGGCCGAGGGCAGCACCGCCGGTTCCTGGAAGCTGTCGTCGTAGTTGGGAACGAAGTCCACGGTCTCTTTTTGGAGGTCCTGGAGCATCTCGTCGCCGATCTTGGAGATTTTGGCTTCGGTATAGCGCATCGCCGCCGGCGGATCGTTGTCCACCGAACCGAAGTTGCCCTGCCCCCTGACCAGCGGATAGCGGAGGGAGAAGTCCTGGGCCATGCGGACCAGGGCGTCGTACAGGGAAAGGTCGCCGTGGGGATGGTACTTACCCATCGTCTCGCCGACGATGAGGGCGCTTTTCTTGGTCGAGCCCCCCGGCCGCAGCCCGAGGCTGTCCATAGCGAACAGCAGCCTGCGGTGTACCGGCTTGAGCCCGTCCCGCACGTCCGGCAGGGCCCTGGACACGATGACCGACATCGCGTAGTTGAGATAGGCGGTCTTGACCTCGTCCTCGACCGCAATCGGGATGACCCGCCCCGTGGGAACCGGCGTATCTGTTGTTTCTGGCACTGTGGAACCTTTGCGCGCCCTTTCGGGCCCTTCCGGAAAATTAAGGCCGAAGCCCGCCACAGTCTACACTTTTTTACGGGGAAGGGAAAGCCTGAGCATGCGAGGTTTCCCGCAACTACCGCCAGCCGATGCGTGGAGATTTGCCCTGCAGAACTCCGAGACGTTGATGAGCGGTGCGGTGATGAGCCCGGAGCAGATCAGGACGCTGAGGGTTGAGCGGATCAATCCGCCGAAAAGCTTGGCCGGGGCTTTTCGTGGTTCCGCCTTGGAATCGTCCTGGTTTCCCAAAAATTTTCTTGATTCCTTTCTTGTTGCGTAAACGAACTTTTTTATCTATACTAGAGTAAATGGACGATACGGAAACGACGACCTATACCGAGGCCGTCTCGAAGGCCCTTCTGCTCAAGAAGGATTCGCTTGAAAAAACGGATATTCCACGGTTGAAGGAGGAGCTGCGGCTTTTCCATATTTCTTTTTCCGCCCTCTACGGTATTTTTCTGCGGAAGAAGCTGATCAACGAGGACCCGTACAAGCACGAGACCAAGATCACCGAGATCGAGGTGCCGGATTCCGGGCCGCTGAACGAAGCGAGGCGGAGGGAACAGATTTCGGTGCGGCTTTCCACTTTCGAGAGCTATCTGGACTTTCTGGTGAACTTCTACCAGCTCGGGGTGGACTTTCTCAACCTCAACCGAATTCGCAAGATCGCCGGGCTGGTCCGCTACATCGACTGGATACACCTTTCGCCCGACTCCAAGTCGCCGACCACGAAGGTGGTCGCGGAGATCGCCACCAACCCCAAGGGCGGCGACCAGGTTACCCTTAACGTGATCGGCGAGTCGCTGACCAGGCTTTCCAAGGGAACGGCCACGGTGATGGGCATCCTCCGGGAGATCAGCATCTATCATCGGGAAAACTACAAGTTGGCCGTCCGCGGGGCAATCGCCGGGATGAAGCCTGAGGAGGCGAACCTTGCCAACATCAAGAAGAGGATTTCCGCCGTGGCTCCCGGGGCGCCGCAGTACCAGGAGTTCATCGAGGAAGTAATAAAGGAAGATTTTGGCCCCGAAGGACAGGGGCTGAAGGACGAGGTGCTGAAGTCGCTGCGGGTCGAGGCGGCGGCGGCAAAGAAGGCCAAGCCGGAAGTGGACTTCAAGGCGATCCTCATCGACGGGATACGGACACTGGCCGCATCCTCGGCGGTGCTTGTCGAGATCGCCCAGAAGATAGACGAGAACGGGGAGGTGATCGCCAGGGAGAAGAAGAGCCTCTGGCAGAAGATCGTCAACCTGATCAAGCAGATGTTGAAAACCCAGGAAGAGGACGTGCTGTACCCGTTGGTGTTCACCGACCCGGAGAAGGGAACCCAGCGGAGCGAGAACTTGGCCATCAGGAAGTTCCGGGAGGAGATCGACCGCAAGATCAAGATTTTCTCCGGGCTCGGGCCGCAGGGAATGGTCATGCAGAAGCTCAAGACCATGCCGGAGGACCAGGTGCTCAGCTACCTGGAGAGGAGCATCCGGGACATGAATCACTACCTACGGATATTTACCGCCCTGGACGAATACTTCAAGACCAGCTCCGAGGAGTCCCGCAGCAAGATAAAGGGGATAAAGCCGGAACTTTCCAGCGTGAAGAACAACATCGTCAGGGCCAACCAGTTGCAGCATGAGTACCTGTCCATGAAGGAAGAGGCCGAACAGCTGAAGAGGCTGGGGATACATCCAAGTGCGTAGGATGCGTTTTTTGGGCGGCGACCGTTTGGTTTTGGGCGGTTGCCTGCTGTTCCTGCTTGCCGTTCTGTCGGCGGGAACCGGGTTTCGGGCGGTAAAGGCCGGTTTCGAAGGGCATTTTCTTGCCCAGGGCGGCCGGGAGGTTCGGGACGAGCTTACCGTGGTTTTCTCCCCCGGAAGGCCGGAACTGGACTTCCGGCTTTCATTTTTGATCAACGAAGCCCAGCTTTTTACCGCCCTTTACGAGGGACTTTTTTCGTACAATCCGGTTACCACCTCGCCGATTCCGGCCCTTGCCGAAAGCTGGGAGCTTTCCGACGACGGCAGGCAGTGGACGTTTACCATACGGGAAAACGCCCGTTTCTCCAACGGAGATCGGATCGTCGCCGAAGATTTTCGCCGATCCTGGCTTTCGCTGCTGGCTCCGGAAAGGCAGGCCCCCTATTCCGGCCTTTTCGACATTATCGAAGGCGCGAAGGAATACCGCTCCGGCGAGACGGCGGATGCCGACAGCGTGGGCATCGTGGCCAACGGCCGGACCCTGACGGTACGGCTCCGGCATCCGGCCGCTTTTTTCCCGTCGATGCTCTGTCATCATTCCTTCAGTCCCATCCACAAGTCCATGGTCAATGTCGGGGATTGGTGGACGACAAAGCATGTGGGGAACGGCCCCTTCCGCATCGGCGAACTGGGCGAGGACAGGATGATCCTGCGGGCCAATTCCCAGTACTGGGATGCCGGATCGGTGGGACTGAACGCCCTTGTGATCCGGTTTGCCGACGAGGACACGGCCAGCGAGCTTTGGAACTCGGGCCAGGCGCGGTGGGTTTCCGGCGGGGTCAACCTAGAGACATTGACCGACAGGAGCGGGATCAGCGTGCATACCCTGTTCGGTACGCACTTTTACTTTATCCGCTCGGCCGAACCGCCTTTCGACGATTACCGTGTCCGTAGGGCGCTGGCCTTGGCGCTTCCCTGGGAAGAACTGCGGGCCGGCCATTTCCTGCCGGCAAAGACGCTGATCTTTCCCCTGCAGGGTTACCCCGAGATCGACGGCCTCGGCGATACCGACCCGGCGGAGGCGGCGCGGCTGCTTGCCGAGGCCGGCTTTCCCGGCGGGAAAGGACTGCCGGAACTGGTTTTCCGAATACCCTCGGCGGATGCGGCGGACACCGTGGCCCTTATGGCCGATGCCTGGAAGGAGCACTTGGGCGTTTCATCGAGGGTGGAGGTGGTTCCCTTTGCCGACTATTTCGACGCGCTTGCCATGGGCGGCTACCATGTCGGCTCGATGTCCTGGATCGGCGACTTTCCGGACCCGTACAGCTTCCTGAAAATGTGGCAGGCGGATTCCAACCTCAACACGGCGGGCCTGCGGGATGCGGACTTCGACCGGCTGATGGAGCGTTCCATGTCCGAAGAGGGCACGAAACGCTGGGAGACGATGGCCGAGGCGGAACAGCTCCTGCTGTACCGGGGCAGCGTCCTTCCGATCTCCTTTACCCCGGCGATCAACATCATCGACACCAACGAACTTGACGGTTGGTTCCCCAACGCCCTTGGGATTCACCCCTTCAAATACTTTATCTTTAGGGAGTTAACTCCGTTGCCCAACGTCGTAATGGCGGTTGGTGGGACCAACTGATCCATCTTCCAGCGGAGGATGGATCGGGAGATTTGCGGAACAAGGCTCAAACTCGGGAGTAAAGGCACGTTACCGCTTTTTCCTCTTCATTATGAATGCGTCATGACACTTAAGCAAAGCTGATATGATTCCTTTCACAAATTTTCGGGGTCGGCCGGACGTACTCGACATTTCTCGTCAAAATCATCACTATCATAATAATCAACAGAACGGTTGCCGGACGGCAAAAAGGAGTTTCCATGAAAAAAGTGTTCCTTGACGAATTTTCGTCTTAT
>WQZW01000050.1 GCA_009780545.1 Treponema sp. | reverse complement strand
CTATGGCGTTCCCGTTTTCGTAAGTGTAGCCCATGCAGATCTGGCGGAAGGCGACCTTATTTTGGGGATTCTGTTTGACGTACAGGAATTCCTCGCCGAAGGCCACCTCGTGGCGGGCGGCCCGAAGGACGGTGCAGGCCATTTCCGTCAGCTGTTCCTTCAGGTCGTGGCAGGCTTCCCGGACGGCGTTTCCGCAGAGGACGACCATGCGGCTGGCGACGGTCTGCCAGTCGTAGGGCGACAGGTCGGTGTTCACTTCGGTGGCGATGAAAACCCGCTCGATGGGCATTCCCAGGGTATCGGCGGCGATCTGCTGCAGGACGGTGTACGTTCCCTGCCCTATGTCGACGCCGCCGACGTTGATCAGCACGGTGCCGTCCTCGTTGAACTTGACGATGGCCGAGGACGCGCTCCAGGTGGGCATGGCCGGGGACTTCTGCAATACGGCCACCGATTTGGCCCGGTACTTTCCCTCCGCCTCCCACTTGCGCCTGAGTTCCTCAGGATATCCTTCCGAAACCTTGATGGCCTCGGCGACCTTTTTCAGGCACAGATCCACCCGTCCGGTATTTTCGGTGATCGGTTCGCCGGTGATGGTTTTCGTGCCGGGCATCAGGAGATTCTTCAGCCTGAACCGCACCGGATCCATGCCGATTTTTTTGGCGAGCAGGTCCCGCTGGCGTTCTATGGCGAAAAATATCTCCGGGTGTCCGAAACCCCTGTAGGCGGTGCCGAAGAGTTTGTTCGTGTACACCGTGTAGGAATCGACCTTGACGTTTTCGATGTCGTACGGTCCGCAACCGCTTACCGCGCCGGCCCTTCCCACGTTCACCCCGTAGTCCGCGTATGCTCCCCCGTCCCAGAGATAGCGGACTTCCTCGGCGACGATTTTGCCGTCCTTGGTGATGCCGGTCTTGATCGTGGCGAGGAGTCCCTGGCGGCAGGGCAGGGTGGTACACTCCTCTTCCCGGTTGGGGACCAGTTTGACCGGCCTGCCGCCGGCCGCCTTGGAAAGCAGGGCCACCATCGGTTCGAGGTGTATGCCGCTCTTGCAGCCGAAGGCGCCGCCGACGTAGGGAACGTTGACCTCGATCTTGGCCTTGGGAAGGCCGAAGGCCACGGCGAACAGGTCCCGGACGGAGAAGGGCGACTGGGAACTGGAGTGTATCCGTATCCTGTCGTTCTGTCCCCATGAGACGATCACGGCATGGGTTTCCAGGGGAAAGTGGAAAACCTGCGGCTGGGAAAAGGTGTTCTCCATGACGATGTCCGCTTCCCGGAAGGCCTTTTCCGTGTCCCCCCTGCGTACCTTGATGTGGCTGGCGATGTTGGTGCCGGGCTCGGGGTAATAGGCGGTTTTCACCCATTGGTAGTTTCCCAGGTCCTCATGGACCAGGGGCGCGTCCTCCCGCATTGCCTCGGCCACGTCCAGTACCGGGGTAAGTTCCTCGTAGCGTACCTCGATAAGGCGGACGGCCTCCTCGGCGATTTGTTCCGTGTCGGCGGCCACGGCCGCGACGACCTCGCCGTAGTAGCGTACCTTGTCGCAGGCCATGATCGACCTGTCCACCAGGTAGATGCCCAGCTTTTGGTTCGCCTCCTTGCCGGTAATCACCGCGCGCACGCCGGGAAGGGCCCCGGCCTTGGAGGTGTCGATGCCCAGTATCCTGGCATGGGCGTGGGGACTCGTCTTGAATTTGGCATGGAGCATACCCGGCAGACCGATGTCGCCGACGTAGGTTGCCTGCCCCGTCACCTTTTCGTATGAGTCGTGCCGTCTCTGGTTCGTTCCGACGTACCGGTTCATGTTCCCTCCTTATTGTGCCGCGGCCCTTGCCGCGTTCTTCTCCGCGGCGGCCTGAACCGAATCGATGATGTCCCGGTATCCGGTACATCGGCACAGGTTGCCCTCCAGCGCCTCGACGATCTCCTCCCTGCTCGGGTGGGGATTTTTGTTCAGCAGGGCGCGGGCGGACATAATGAAGCCCGGCGTGCAGAACCCGCACTGGAAACCCTTGTGATCGACGAATGCCTGCTGCAGGTCCGAAAGTTTTCCGTCCACGGCCTCGCCCTCGATGGTGAGGATTTCCGAGCCGTCGGCCTCGAGCGCCTGGACCAGGCAGGAGTTGACAGGTTCCCCGTCGAGGATCACCGTGCAGGCCCCGCATTCGCCGGCGTTGCAGCCTTCCTTGGTTCCGGTCAGCCCCAGTTCGTCCCGGAGCATGGAAAGCAGCGACATGTCCCCGGAGCATTCCGGTTCGTACACTCGCGAATTCACCGTTACCCTGATCTTTGTCTTCGTCGATTGCGTCATGCCGCCTCCTTCCAACGGGAAATGATCTCGCCGATAAAATACCGCGCCATGGCGGTCCGGTATTCCTTGGAACCGCGGGTATCGGAGATCGGGCTTATCCGTTTGCGGACCGCCTCCTCGATTTCCTCCCGCGCCTTTTCCAGGCTTTTCCGGTCGTAGGGCCCGAGCCCCGCAACAAGGACCGGAGTCGGGGCGACGGCCCCGAGCGCGACGGAAAGCGTTCCGTCCTCCGCCCAAAAAGCGGAAACGCCGACCTGTGCCAGGTCATGGCCTTTGATCCGGGTTTTTTTCAGGTAGACGCTTTTTCCCTTCTTTACGGGGAAGGCGATCTTCGTTACCAGCTCGTTTTTTTTCAGGACATGTTTTTTCACTCCGGTGAAAAATTCGGCAAGCGGTATTTCCCGGATTCCGGAAACGGAGGCGGCATGGACGGTGCCGTCCAGTACCAATGCGGGCGGCAGCATGTCGCCGCCCGGAGAGGCGTTGCAGATATTGCCCACCAGCGTGGCCCTGTTCCTCAGCAGCGAATTGGCCAGGGTCGCGGCCCCGTCCCTGAGGGCGCAAAAGGCATTATCGACAAGGGGGCTTTCCAAAAGTCGGTTGAGGTTTACCGCCCCGCCGATTTCCAGCCGGTCGCCGTTCCGTTCGAGAACATGCAGTTCCGGTATTTTCTTGACGTCCAGCATGTACCGGCAGCCGAGCATGCCGTTCCGGAGCAGGATCAGCAGGTCGGTCCCTCCGGCCAGAATCCTCACGTCCTCGCGCCTGTCGAGGATTTCCGCCGCTTCCTTCAAGGTTGACGGCCGAAGAAATTCGTACGACACTCTTTACTCCTTACTCTTTCCCGGGGAACCGCGGATCAAACGGGAATTCACCGTTTCCCCGCGGATCGCCTCCGGCGGCAGGGTTTCCGCAAAACGGGCCCGCCTTTCGGTAGGCCCGCGCGCCTACTTGTCGTCGAAGGCCACGACCCTGCAGATGCAGGACTCGCCGCCGACGAAACGCCAGGGGAAACAACCGATGACCAGCCGCCTGTTCAGCACCTTCTCGATCTCGCCGCCTATGTTCTCCACATGGATGATGTTCAGGGGGAACAGCGGGATGTGCATGACCTGGTAGTCCCGATCCGGCATCAGCTCGTCGAAGCCCTTTCCGTACTTTTTCTGCAGGTAGGCCTCGCATTCGCGCGCTTCCCTGGGCTGCCATTCCCGAATCTTGGTGTTCATCGGATGATCCATGGAACCGGCGTCGATCCCGATCCACTTGAGCTTCTTCTTGATCGCCCACTGGGCGAATTCCCGCATCGGGCCGGGATGCTTGACCATGTAGCGGACCTCGTCGGCTTCCGGCTGGTCCCAGGAATACTTCCGGTAGCCGGTGTGGACGATGAGGATGTCCCCTTCCTTGACCTCGACCCGGTCCTCGATGTCCTTCGAGGTGTAGATGCCGTAGTCCTCGCAGATGTCGCTGATGTCCACCACGACGCCCTCGTTGCACAGGAAGTCCAGGGAGAGGCTCGCGATGTCCATCCCGTGGGTGCAGAAGTGGAGCGGACCGTCCAGGTGGGTTCCCAGGTGGTTCGAGTGGGTCAGCACCTGGCCGTTGGCCCCGTTGGGCGAGAGCCGCTTGAAGAACTTGATCTGCAGGGGCTCGTAGGTGGGCCAGGCCGGGGTAAGGTGACTCAAGGGTTGGGTCAGGTCGTACATTTTCGTCTCTTTCCAGTTTCGTAACATAATTCCTCCTGAACTATCGCGCGTATTTTTCCTCAAAGGCCAGCAACGCCGACCTAAAACACTCCCACGGCGGATTTACCAGGCCCGCCCCCACCTGACCGATGCCCGCCTCGCGGTGGGCTATGCCGGTGTTGATCTGGGGAAGGATCCCCGTTTCCGCGACCTTCAGGATGTCTATCCCGGTCGGCGATCCCCTGAAGTCCAGTATGGGGATGGAGAACGAGGAACTTTCCCCGACGGTGATTTCGTACATTTTGCGGGAGAATTCCACCGCGTCCGCCGGTTCCCCCCCGACGAACTGCACGATGGCCAGGGCCGAGGCCATGGAGAAACCTCCGAGGCCCGCCGTTTCGGTGATGGCGCTGTCCCCGATGTCCGGATTCTTGTCCGCCTCGGTAAAGCCGGGAAAGAGCAGGCCCTGTATGATGCCGGCCGGCCCGGTAAACCATTTGCCCGGAAGTCCCGCGACCTTGATCCCGAAATCGGTTCCGTTGCGGGCCATGACCGTTACCATCGTGGAACGCTCGATCCCCTCGGCGCATTCCAGCATGGCCTTGGCCGCCGGCATGGAAAGGTTCAGGAAGAAGTGGTCGTTGGAATTGACGAAACCGGCCACCTCGAAAAGGTCCTTTTGCGGAAGCCCGGCCTTCAGGAGGAAGGGAAGGAGGACCCGCAGCAGCAGGGAGGTTCCGGCCTTGTTCCGGTTGTGCACCTCGTCGCCCATGTGCAGTGCCTGGGCGATCAGCGGCTTGAGCTCGATTCCCCCCGATATGAGGATGGCCTTTTTCATCGCCGGCGCAAGGACGTCGCGCATCCAGCACAGGCGGGAGATCACCTCTTCCCCGTAGGCCCCGTACCGAAGCACCTTGCCCAGTCCCTCGTTCATCGTGGCGTAGGACCGGTTCCCGTGGGTACGGTTCTCGACGACGAAGACCGGCATCGAGGGGGAAATCAGGCCCGCCATGGGACCGACGGCATGGTGCTCATGGCAGGGGTCGAATTTGATGCGGCCGGAGGTGGCCAGTTTTTCCGCCCCGGCAAAGTCCTTGGCCCTTCCCTCGAAGATCAGCGCTCCCGCCACCGCACCCCGCAGGGGGCCCGACATGCGGTCCCAGGTAATCGGCGGGCCGGCATGGAGCAGGGTGTCCTCCGTCATGCCGGGAACGACGTCGCGGGCGATGCCGACGTCGATCAGCACGGGCCGGGATGCGTTCACCCGTTCCAGTGCCTCCCGGTTCGCGGCCCCGATCCCGGCGTCGCCGGAGAACCGGTCCAGGATGCCGATCAGTCGGGCATCTCCCCGGGCCGGGGGTTTCCAGTCCAGGTCCACGGTCGGAACCCCGATTCCGACAAGATCGTCGTAAAAACCCCTGTTGCCGAGGTTTACCGCCTTCAGCGGCGCCTTCCACAAATCGCCTATGGCCATCAGTTCCTCCTTTCCCCGACGAGGGATGCGGCAAGCGAGGCAAGGGCGACGTTGCTTTCGCTTACGATAAAGCCGGCCGCCTTGAGTTTGTCTATCTGTTCCCGATAGTTCTGCGGATCGGCCTCGGTTCCCACGACCGAGGCGAGCCATACGACGTCGCGGCCTTTCATCGCCGCCCTTGCCTCGGCGACGGCCTCGAGCGCGACTCCCGCGGGATCCGGGTGCGAGCCGGGCCCCAGCACGAAGTCCAGCAGCAGGGCCAGGGTATCCGGCAGCGCGGCGTCCCGCACGATGCGTTTGTTCCGCAGCGAGGGATCGATCATCGGATGCGGCTTGCCCCGGGTAAAGTCGTCGTCGCCCATGTCGATGAAGGTATTGCCCTCGCTTCGGCCCGTGTCGGAAAGCCGTTCGGATTCGGCAAGGGGGATATTCGAACGGAACGGAATGCCGGCTCTCCTGAAGGTGATCATCGCCTCGTCGCAAAGCGTTCCCCCGCCGAATATGCCCCTGACGTACTTCTGCTTCGGAAGACGGGCGGCAGCGGAGGCACGGGCCGCCGCCTCGTCCAAATGCCCGTTTTTGAAGGAAAGTTCCTTCCCCGACGAAAGGGATACGGCCTTGACCGCCGTCCGTTCTATGTCGAAACACTGGACCACCGGACCGAGGTCATCCATTTTTTCCTTCCCGAACAGGCACAGGACCACCGGCTTGGTCATGCTTTTGGCCACGGCGAGAACCTTGTCGGCGACGGCGGGCGACGGCGGTTTGGAGAGTATGACGACGACCTTCGTGCCGGGATCGTCCTGTAGGGCCCGAAGCGCGGCGATCATGGTCCTGCCGCCGACCTTTTCGGAAAGGTCCCTTCCGCCGGTTCCTATCGCTTGGCTGATTCCCCCGCCGAGATGGTCGATCAGGGTGGTAACGTGCTGAAGGCCGGTCCCCGAGGCCGCCACGACGCCGATGTCGCCCCGGCGCACCCGGTTGGCGAAGCCCAGGGGCACCCCGCCGACGATCGCCGTGCCGCAGTCCGGGCCCATCATCAACAGTTCCTTTTGCAGGGCCAGGTCCTTCAGCGCGACTTCTTCCTCCACGGAAACGTTGTCGCTGAACAGGAACACGTGCATGCCGCTTTCGAGGGCGTTCCTGCATTCGCGGGCGGCGTAGATTCCGGGAACGGAGACGACGGCGAGGTTGTAGCCCTCCTCCAGTTCGGCGACCTGCTTTATGGAAGCGAACTTCCTCGTTCCGGTCCCGCCCTTCTCCCCGGGCTTGCCCTTGCGTTCCAGGATCTTCCGCACTTCCTCCAGGGCGGCTTCCAGCGCGGCTTCGGTTTCCCCGACAAGGCCGATCAGGAGATCCGAGGGCAGGGCGTTTTCGACGGTCGAATCGCCCAGGCCCATGCCCTGCAGCAGCTCCTTGTTGAGGTCGGTCCCCATTCCCACCAGGGCCTCGGAGATTCCCGGCAGGGCGGACGCCTCGCCGGATATCCTCATCAGGCTGACCGAATCGAAGTACAGATTCTTCATCGTTACGGTTTTAGACGGCACTTTTATTTTTCCTCCTATCGTACATGGCCGCGTACATTCCGGCGGCAATATCCGCTCCCGAACTCGCCCCGATTTCCAGCAGCGATGCGACCGAGAGGTACAGGTCCTCTTTCCCCCCCCGGCACAGGTCCAGGACGCACCGCTGCACCTGTTCGCAAAAATCGCCGCCGGCCGCGTTTTCCAGCACCCCGGCGCTTATGTCGCAGGTTCCGGGGAGCAGGTCCCGCACCGTCCGGGCCAGGGTCCGGACGAATTCCCGGTCCCCGAAAGTGTGAAAGGCAATCGCAAGGTAGCCGACGAGCATGTCGTCGCCCGAGGGAGTGAGGCCGGGACCGAGCCCGACGAGGTCCCGCGCCGCTTCCGGGGATTCCCCCAGGTCAAGGATCGCCGAAAGCCGGCGGAACGGCCCTCCGGGATTGCCGGAAACCTGCCTCCAGGCGCTTTCAGGCGAAGCCTTCCTGTCCAGTATCGCCTTGAAGACGGCGATGTTTTCCTCCCTCACCCTTCCCCTGAAATTCATCGGAAGGACGCCTTCCCATAGCGGCGCGTTGCCGAAATCGACCGTAAGATCCGCAAGGTACAGCCGCCCGTCCCGCACGGCGCAGGGATCGCCGGTCTTGAGGCCGAGGTCCGGCTTCCGGCAGGGCAGGGTGAGGAACGAGGAGGAGCCCGAGGAATCCGCACCGACGAGGGAAAGCAGCTCCCGGCCCGTGGCGAGGTTTACCGTCCTGGCGAAAACGCTGTGGACGGCAAAGGTCCGCCCAGGCCCCGGCCCGCGGTAGCCGTACCACTTACGGCCGATACGGAGAGCGTTCACTTCCATAACCTCCTTCTCGGGGATCGGCGGACCTAAAAAATCCACCACGGATTCATGGTAGCACGGGAAAGGAATTATAGGGGAATTAAATTGATAGTATTTTTAGCCCCGTCGATAGCGTCCGTGTTATAAGCTGCGGCGGGCGGGGAACATGGCAAAGACGGGAACGAAGCGGCCAACGGGAATCGAACCCGTGTCACGAGCTTGGGAAGCTCGGGTAATACCATTATACGATGACCGCCTGAAATCGGCAACGTCATCAGGCTACCGGAAAAAGGGAAAGCTGTCAAGAGGTGTGTCCGTACTCGTTTTTGTCGGACACTGCTCGTATTCGGAGGGTTGTTGATTTTCGTGAACGAAGCTTGGACCG
>WQZW01000049.1 GCA_009780545.1 Treponema sp. | reverse complement strand
TGCCGAGGGGCAGATCCTGGAGATACAGATCCGCACCGGCGACATGGACCGCCTTGCCGAATACGGCGTTGCCAGCCACTGGCTGTACAAGAAAGGCCTTTCCGCGGATACCGACCGGGGGGAACAGGTCGGCGTGGTGAACCGGATGAAGGGCTGGCGGCAGGACCAGGACTCCGATGCCTGGCTTGCCGACATCAAGCGGGACCTCTTCGGCAAGTGGATTTTCGTGTTCACCCCGCAGGGCAAGGTGATCAGGCTGCCGGCCGGGGCCACGCCGCTGGACTTCGCCTTCCAGGTGCACACGGCGGTGGGCGAACGCTGCATCGGGGCCAAGGCCGGCGGTTCGATCATCCCCTTAAGCTCGCCGTTGGAGAACGCCCAGGTCGTGGAGATCCTCACCTCCCCCCAGGCACGGCCCACCCTGAACTGGCTGGAGATGGCCAAGTCCTCCAAGGCAAGGAGCAAGATACGCGCCTGGCTTGAGAAGAACGACGAATCCCTCCGGCCGGTTCCCGAAAAGAAAAAGCCGGCGGCGGAAAGTCGGGAACAGCTTCCGGCCAAGGAGGAGAAGCCCGAGGAACCCTTCCTGCAACGGGTCAGCCGGCCGCTTTCGGAGGTGATGAAGGTGAGGATCGGGGACGAGAAGAACCTTTTGATCCGCTTTGCCGGCTGCTGCAGTCCGGTTACCGGCGACCGCATCGTCGGCTACGTTTCCCGGGGCCGGGGCATCATCATCCACCGCAGCAACTGCCCGAGCCTTGCCGCCAACCCGGAGTTCCCCAATCGGAGGATCGAGGCGGACTGGGAGAATTCCGGCCTGGCCCAGGTGAGGCGTTTCGGCATACGGGCCAAGTTTTCGGCCAACCTGTTTTCCGAGATCGAGGGAGCGATCCGCAAGCGTCAGGGCCATCTGCTGGAAGGTCGGCTTGAGGAATCCGGCGAGAACCGGCTTTCCGGGATTTTCACCATGCAGCTTGCCGATGCCGACGACCTCAAGCCGGTGATGAAGGGCATTCGGGGGATTCCGGGAATCCTGGGGATTTATTCGTTGGAATAAACGGTCCAAACTACCTCGGATCGGTTGCCGGAGGATGGACAAGCTTCCCGCATTTGCCTATCGTGGGGTATGGGCATTGTGGCGGCATGCGAGGCGGAGGTGATTCGGGCGGCGGCCGTGATTCGGGCCGGGGGGCTGGTGGCCTTTCCCACCGAAACCGTCTACGGACTGGGGGCCGACGCCTACAATCCTGATGCCCTGGCGAGGGTTTTCGAGGCGAAGGGCCGTCCCCGCTTCGACCCGCTGATCGTCCACCTTGCCGAGGCCGCCGACCTGGGAACGGTTGCCGACCTTTCCGCCCTGGAACCGGAGGAACGCCGCCTTGCGACAGTTCTGGCCGAACGGTTCTGGCCCGGCCCGCTGACCCTGGTGCTGCCCAAGCGGGCCGCCGTCCCCGACCTCGCGACCGGCGGGTTGCCCAGCGTGGCCGTCAGGGTTCCCGCCAACGAAACGGCCAGAAGGCTGATCGCCCTTTCGTCCGGGGCCGTCGCAGCTCCCAGCGCGAATCCCTTCGGCAGGATAAGCCCGACCAGGGCCCGGCATGTGCTGGAGGGCCTGGGCGACCGGGTGGACCTTATCCTGGACGGCGGGCCTTCGAGCATCGGCCTTGAATCCACCGTCCTGGACCTCCGGAGCCTGACCGTACTGCGGCCCGGGGGAATCACCGCCGAGGCAATTCGGGAAGTCGCCGGGCGGGTTTCGCTCCGGCCGGATGCCGGCGAGCGGCCGCCCGTTTCGCCCGGCATGCTGAAGAGCCACTATGCGCCGGCGAGTCCGCTTACGACCTATGCCTACGGGGAAATCGACTCGGCGGAGGTCCGGCCCGGTCAGGCGATCCTGTTCTTTGACGGAATTTCCCGCGACGGCTGGCTTGCGGGGCGGAAGCCGGAGGGGAAACCCTGCGTCGCCGTCCTTGCCCCTTCCGGCGATTCCCTGCAGGCCGCATCCCGGCTTTTCCAGATACTGCATGCCCTGGACCGGCTCAGGCCCGGCCTCATCCATGCCCAGATGGCCCCCGAACGGGGCCTCGGCCTTGCGATAAACGACCGACTTACCAGAGCTTCATTTAAGACCGGGGACGGTTCGGCCTAGCTCAACCGGAGGACGGGAGGTCCGATTCGCAAATCTCCGTGTCCGGCCCGTCCTCGGATTGGACGGGGCGGCGGTCCATGGCGGTTTCGACCTTTCTCTGCAGGACGGCGTCGAGCACGTCCTTCACGCAGAGGGCCAGGTTCCGGTGGATGTCCCGGCCCCAGAACCGCAGGCAGGTCCAGCCCAGGGCATCGAGCCTTCGTTCGACTTCGTTGTCCCTTTCGATATTGCGCTCGATCTTATTCACCCAGAAATCCCGCCGGGTATGGAGTTTCTCCCGTACCAGGTGCCAGTCCTTGCCGTGCCAGAATTCGCCGTCGCAGAACACGGCGATGCGGTACTTGGTGATGGCGATGTCTGGCGTTCCGGGCAGGGCCCTGAGGTTCTTCCGGTAGCGGACCCCGGCCCGCCACAGTTCCTTGCGGAAAACCACCTCGATGGAGGTATCCCGGCTCCCTATCCCGGCCATCAGTCGGCTTCGGCCCGCTTCTATGCCGTTCTCGGTCCCGTCGTTTCCGGCCTTCGCCCGTTTGTTCTTCACCCTGTCAGCATGGCCGGTGAGGGCCTTTCGGTCAACCCGTGAAAAGCTTATGTAAACAAGGAAATCATGATGCGGAGGCAAATCTCCACGCCTTGGTTTACAGGGTAAAAGTGTGGAGTTTTGCGGAGCAAAACTTCGAATCCGGTCGGTCGCGGGTGGTTGGATCAATGGGAAATAAGGTGTAATATGGGATACATGTACGAAAGGGAAATCCTTCCGCCCGGGGAGGGGCCGATACGGGACGGAAGGCAGGTGGTGGGGACCTGGAACAGGGCTTTTCCGGAGGTGGACTTCCTGGCGGTGCGGAAGCCGTACCGCTGGCCGTTGCCGGCCCCGGTCAGGGATATGCGGATCAAGGAATGGCAGGGATTTTCCGTGCAGGACGACCGGTTTCTGCTGGAGGCGGCACTGGGCGACTTCAAGCTGTTCAAGGCGGTGCGGGTTTTTCTGTACTTCAAGGAAAGCGGGGAGACTTTTTCCTTCGACCGCATCCTGGTCGGCAAACGCTGGAGGATGCCGGGAAGCCTGGACAACGCCTCGGTGGAATGCAGGGCGACGGGCTTTTTCCTGCGTTCGCATAGCTGGCTGAAGGCCAACGCCGTCAAGCTGGACGTCGACATCGCCGCCGCCCGGAACCGGCCGGCCTTTACCGCGCACCTTTCCTTTGCGGCCGGCGGACGGGAAAGTCCGCCGGTTGCGGTCTCGCTGGCCTTCGACGACGGGCCGGGGATGTACGCCTTCAAGTCGCTGGCCGCCGTGCGGGGCGACCTGGTGCTGGACGGTCGGCACATCAGCCTGAATCCGGCGCGCTGCTCCGGAATTTTCCGCGATCACAAGGGCTTTTATCCCTACCGGATGATGCTGACCTGCTGTTCCGGCCTGGGTTTCGACGATTCCGGCCGACGTTTCGGCTTCCACATCTGCGAGAACCAGGCGCGGGAGAGCCGGCGGAACAACGAGAACGTCCTCTGGCTGGGCAGGCAAATGACCCCGCTGCCCCCGGTGCGGGTAACCAGGGGGCCGGAGGAAGGCCAGTGGATGATCCAGGACACGGACGGCATGGTGGACCTGACCTTTACCCCCAAATGCGGGAAGCAGTACATGAAGGACCTTTTCGCCGTCAAGGGTAACTTTTTTGCCCCGATAGGATGCTATAATGGGATGATCGCAAACTCCAAGGGTGAGCGTATCCTCCTGAAGGACCGGTGGGGAACCGGAGAACAGCTTTATTTACGGATGTAGCAATGGAAAAAAAAACTTATGCGGTTTACGAACCGGGCGAACTTGACGAGGTACGGAGCAGGCTGGGCGAGATCGATGCCCAGGAAGCCCGGCGTATGGCAAAAATTCTCGGCGGGGAAGTCGGGAAGGAACGGTCTTCCGACAGATCCGAACGGGTTCCCAGAAGACCGGAACGGCCGGGACGCCCCGCAAGGAGCCCGGAAAAAGCCGGGAGAAAGGTTCCGGAGACCGGAAGCCGGCCGACCAAGGCGGAAAAGCCGGAACACGTCGCCGCCGGCAACCCGACCGACAATCCGGCCCGCAGGCTGCGCCCTTCCTACGCCCAGCGGATAAAGATGGATCGGTTCGCCGCCCTAAGCGAATTCGAGATAAAGAACATGGCGCAGTTCGTCTGCTCGCTCTTTCCCTTCGTCAACCGCTGGGCCGACCCGGTCAACCCGCATTTCACCGTCAAACGGATGAGCGATTACTACAACAAGCTTTCCGTGCTGGTAAACTCGACCAGGGCCCTGCATCCCCGGAACAACCAGAGGCTGGGGACCAATATGGAAAAGGCCTCCCCCTACCTTACCCGCATCCTTCTGGAGATACGGAACTGGAACTTACGGGAGATAGGGGAATCGCTTGCCGAACTGCAGGCCCGACCGGGTTCGGTAACCGTGGAACACTATGCCGGCCTGGTCAAGGCCTTCTACCGGCCCCTGATCGTCCTGGAATTGCTCGATGCCGACACCCATGTGCGGAGTGCCTACAAACTGCTGTATGCGATGCATCACCTGGAATACTGGGGATCTTCGATGAAAAAGGTGAAATCGCTGGTCCGGGATGCCCTGGCGGCCTTTTCCGACATCAGGGACGAGATCGGCTACCGGCTGTACCCCCTGCTGATGAAGTTCATCTCCGAACGCTGGTTTCCCTACGACGAACTTTTCCGGATGCGGCGGCGGCGGCTGATGGCCTTCCTCGAACTTGCCGACGAGGACCGGATACCGATCGAGGACCCGAACCTGGACGCCATCGTAAGGTCGCTGTTCCATAAGCGGGAAGAGGGAGAAGTCAAGGAGGAGGCGGACGGTCCGGAGGCCGGCCGGCCGGATGAGGCGGAGGCCGGGGGCGACGGGGTGACGGCCGGAAGAACGGCCGGGCAAACGGGGGAGGATATTGCGATGACCCGGAGCCTTGAGGTACTGGAATCGCTGTTCCCCCAGGCCGGCTGGGACCGCCTGCATGAATTCCCCGACCTGTTCCCCTACTTTGCCGGTATCTACGGCCTCCGCCGCGGCTACGAGCTGATCGCCCCCAACGACCCGATCCTGCAGGTTGCCGTCCTAATGCACGTACTCGAGGATCTCTGCACGGCACTCCGGAATGTTTCCTTCGGAACCGTGGTAATTTCGGACAGCAAGTCGCTTCTCCTGGGCGAGACCATCGGGAAGATTGCCAACGACTGGAGGACCTACATCGACGAAGGCTTCAGCAAGGAATTCCTCCCCCGGCTTTCCGAGTACTGCCGCATCCTGGAACATTCCCCGGAGGCGCGGAACTCGCCCTACGCCCGCCGCATCATGGACGAGATGCAGTGGGCGAAACGGCTTCACTTCCTGCCCCACTACAAGTTCGTCTCGCTGGGGCCGCCCTCGTTCAAGAAAAACGAGGTGATCGCCGTCTACGGCGAGGTGCGGGCCCTTCGCCGGATGCTCACCGTCGTGGCCGGCAACATCGAACGGTGGAACAAGGCGGACGGGGCTACGGCGAAAATCCCCTGCAAGGGACTGGACAAGCCGCTCGCTCCGTACAAGTTCGACGTGGCCAACCCGGTCTCCAGGCGGATGGACTCACTGTTGCCCGCTTCCAACCGGAACGCCATGCACCTGATTTTCTACACGCTATCGGCCGTCACCGTCCTGGATCACCTCGTCAACGACGAGACGAGTTGGGCCTACGGCAAGACCGCCTCGGAAAACCTCTTCCGCGGCGTGAACGGCGGCCTGATTCCTGAATTCGGCGTGGAGGAAAAGATCAACGCCGATCAGATATTCAAGGAAACCCTGCGCGGGCAACGGGCCAGGAAATAGGGGAACCGACGGTTTTTCTAATGTACCGATTCGGAGGGCGCGCCCCCGCCATTCATGGCGGGGGTGCTGTTTTTCCGCCTTCGGATGATTTCTTGTTTCATACGAAATAATTTTTTGTCCAATCACAAAATATTCTTGACAAACGAAACGATGCTACCTATACTGGGTACAATGACGCAGTCGCTTGAAGATTATCTTGAAATGGTCAGTTTTCTCGACGACGAGGGGACGGTCAGGCTGACGGATATCGCGCGCCGGCTTTCCGTTACGAAGCCCTCGGTGCTTGCCGCCCTGCGGGTGTTGGAAGGGCAGGGATTGCTCTTTCACGAACGCTACCGGGCGGTGGTGCTTACCGACGAGGGCCGTAGGCAGGCGGCCCTTATCCGGGAGAGGCACAGCATGCTTACCGCCTTTCTCAGGGATATCGTCGGGGTAAATCCGGAAACCGCCGAGGCCGATGCCTGCAAGATGGAGCATTACCTTTCGGCCGAAAGCCTGCGGAAGATGCGGTTGCTGGTCTCTAGTGGGAAAACTCCAGGCTGAGCCCGAATCCCCGGCTTTCCCCCGGTCCGAGGGAGATGCGGAGGAAGGACATAAGGGAGAAAACCTGGAACAGCCGTTCCCCGGAATCCGGGTCTTCGGTATACAGCGGAAGGATGCAGAGGTCGAAGGGGCACGGATACCGGTGGGCCAGGGAGATTACCACCTCGTTGGGCAGATCATGGAGCTTCAGGCCGGTAAGACCGGTGACGGTTTCCCCGCATTGTCCGAAAGCTTCGGGCGAAAGGGGCAGATCCGGCTTGTCGGCAAACTGGGCGAAGAACCTTGCCGAGTCCGGCCCCGGCCCGGAAAGGGCAAGGTCGATCTCCTGGCAGAACAGGAATTCCTCCGGCCCGTCGCCTGAGTTGGTCAGGGAGTAGTCCACGAAAACGGCCCCTTCGCCCATGTGGAAACCTTTTTCGATTTTGACGTTCCCGAAAGGCCCGGTTGTCGGGCCCAGCGACAAGGAAAGCCTTCGTTCGACCTTATCGACCTTTTCCGCCTTGTAGTACATCCCGGCACAGTGCCGTTCCCCTTCGACCTCGGCCGGGCCGAGGCAGGTTGGATCGACCGAGGTCGGGAGGATGCGGTCGGCAAAAGCCAGTCGGTCGGCAAAGGTATTCAGGTAGTTCCAGGGCTTGGGCAGGTAGTCCAGGGAAAAAATTCCCCCTCCCTTGGAACGAACCCAGCAGTCCAGCCGTTCCTCCCGGAAGAACCATTCGGTACGGCCGTCCATGTCCAAGTCGTAGGGCATAAGCGAGGGGGAAAAAGCCGCCCTCGTCTCCCGTGCCATGCACAGGCAGTCGGCTATCGCACTGTAGGATGCCGCCCGCAGGGCCGCATTACCGGAACCGTTTTTGCCGGAACGGCGGAACAGAACCCCGCTCTGGGCCTTCCACATCTGCTCAAAGGCCGTGGCTTTCCGGGACTTATCCCCCTTGATCTGGCCGACCAGAATTCCGGCAAAGACCGTTTTCGAATAAAGCATTCTTGCTTCCGGATTTTCCAAAATAAATTTTCGGGGGGAAAATTCCTCCCGGCCTGCGGAAGCCGGGATGTAGGCACGCTCCAGCTTTCCCTTGAGATGGGAAATCACCCTGGTCGGGTTTACGGTTTCAAGAAACGGTTCGCACAGGCACAGTTCGTCAAAAAAATGATTCCATGCGTAATCGGGCGACTCGCCTTCGGCCCGTTCCACCTGTTCCGGAAAGACGCAGATCACCGTGCCGGCTTCGGCCTTTCCCTCGTTCCATAATCGTTCGAAGAGGCCGGCCGCCTTTCTTTGGGCCAGCGCTTCCTGTATTTCCCTCGAAACCGGAAAAACCGTGATCAGCCTTCCCTGATCCTCGCAGATGCAGGGTTTTTCCTCCGGAATCCCGGCAAGGGCGAACTGCCCCGAATCCAGGAAGGTATGGTCCATCCCGGCGGCGTACAGGGAACTGACCAATGCCTGTTCCCAGACGTACTCCGACACCCAGCATCCGTTGGGCCGTTTTTCGAACTGCTCGCTGAGGTAGGTGGTCAAAAGCTCGATCTGGCCGGTCCTGTCGTGGGGGGCGATGATCGGCAACAGCGGTTCGTAGAATCCCCCGCTCAGCATCTGTACGCGGTCCTCGCTCACCAGGTCCCGGAGCAGGATGAATATCTCGAAGTGGGTGCGCTCCAGCCAACTCAATAGAACGCCGGAACAGTGGAAGGCGACGCGGATGCGGGGAAACTTGTAAAGCGCGCTAAGGAAGGGGAGGAGCTGATCGCGGTAGACCCGCTCGAAG
>WQZW01000048.1 GCA_009780545.1 Treponema sp. | reverse complement strand
TAGGGTGAACGCCCCGGACGCGCGCCAGCAGGCGTTGTGGCATGACGAGGCACGGAGGGCCCTGCCCTCGCTTTTGGGCACGGCGTACGACCGGGCGAAGCACGAACGGATCAACGGTATTCTGGAAAGGCATAGGAATGGCCGATAAGGGCTCCCTGAAAGGCATCGTCTCCAAGGTCGAGCGGGCCATCTGCTTCGGTGCCCTTGCCCTACTCGCCTGTATCCCCTTCGCAGACCTGGTGCTGGGATGGTTCAACATGGCCGTTCCCTACTCCCGCTCCCTGATGATCCATCTCTTCCTGGTGCTGGTGTTCTTTGCGGCAATGCTCACCGCCTCCTCGAAGGGACACATCGCCATCACCGTGGTCCAGTACATGAGAAACAGGACGCTCATCGCCGGCATCGAACTTGCTGGAACGCTGCTCGCCGTCCTGCTCCTTACCCACCTCGCCTGGAACACCCTGCCGTACATCCGCTTCGGCATTGTCGGGATGGTTCCGGTGGGGCGGATTCCGATCTGGGTTTTCGCCCTGGCAATGCCGCTGGGCTACTCGGTCGTGGCCTTCCGTTTCATGCGGGGCCTGGATTCCGGCCGCAAGCGGGCCCTGGCAGTTTCGGCGATGCTGATCGGGACGGCGATCTCGCTTCCGGCGATAGGAAAACTGATTTGGGGGATCGATCCCCTGGCCGTGCCGGAACCCTTTGCCGGCTGGATGGACTTTTTGTACGACTCGGCCGTCGACCTGCAGCTTCCGGCGATTTTTCTGTTGATACTTGCCGCCCTTTCCGGCATGCCGATCTTTGCCGCGATCGGGGGAATCGCCACGGTGATGCTGATGGCCGGAGGGCAGGAACCGGAAGCCTTCCACATCCCGGTGTTCTCCACCCTGGTCAGTCCCGACCTTATCGCCATCCCGCTTTTCACCCTGACCGGTTTCTTCCTGTCGGAAAGCAGGGCCGGGGAACGGCTGGTACGGACTTTCCGGGTGTTCTTCAGTTGGCTGCCGGGCGGTATCGTCATCGTGGCCGTGCTGATCAGCGCCTTCTTCTCCTCGTTTACCGGAGCCTCCGGCATCACGATTCTTGCCCTGGGCGGGATTCTCTTTACGATCTTCAGGCAGAACGGCTACAGCGAACGGACCTCCATCGGACTTCTGACCGCCGCCGGCGGCACCGGCGTGATGTTCCCCCCAAGCCTGGCCATCATCCTGGTCTTTAGTACCAGCAGCCTTATCCTCCATTACATGAACGTGCCGATGGAATACACGGTGATCCACTACTTCGCCGGCACCCTAATTCCGGGGATTCTCCTGTTGCTGGCGACCATAGCCTCGGGGATATTCCTGTCGTCGTCAAGGTTCGCCGGCTTGCGTGTTCGGCCGGAAGTTGCCGCCGCGGAGAAGGCGACTTTCGGCAAGGGCCAGGGCCTGGACTCGCTTAAGGATGCCGGCTTCGAACTTCTGCTGCCGTTGCTCCTCGTGGTGGGCTTTTTTACCGGTCGACTCCGGTTACTCGAAGCCAGTGCCGTGTCGGTAATCTATGTGGTGGTGGTCGAGGTCTTTATCAAGAAGGACATTGCCCTTCGGAACATACACAAGGTCTTTGCCAAGGCGATCCCGGTGGTCGGCGGCGTGCTGATCATCCTTGCCATGGCCGGCGGCCTGTCCTACGCCTTCGTCTTTTCCGGCATCCCGGAATCCTTCGCCTCATGGATGGAAGCCACCGTCCAGTCCAGTACCGTTTTCCTGCTCCTGCTGAACTTCGCCCTGCTCCTGGTGGGCTGCGTGGTAGATATGTTCTCGGCCATCATGGTACTGCTACCCCTGGTCGTGCCTTTGGGCCAAGTCTACGAGATCGATCCCCTGCACCTCGGCGTGGTCTTCATCCTCAACCTGGAAGCCGGCTTCCTCACCCCGCCCGTGGGCATCAACCTCTTCCTGGCAAGCTCCCGCTTCGAACAGCCCCTGATGCGGGTCTGCCGTTACATCCTGCCCTTCTTCATCCTGCGGATCGCCGTACTGCTGTTGGTTGTGTACATCCCGAGTTTGTCGCTCTGGTTGCCGGGGTTGATAAAGTAAGATGAAAGTATTAAAAGCGGGAAGTTACGATGCTTCCGTCGGATATTTTCCGCTATTGACGTTCTCATCAATCTCTGCTACTCTCTCTCTCTCTCTTAATACTCATCCGGCGTAAAAAACTACTCCGGATCGTTTCGTCACGGGGTAATCTTACATGAAACCCTGTGGAACTAACTATTTTACCACTATCAAAAATCTTTTCCTCAGACCAACAGCCAACGTTGCACTTCAGATATTCCGTTCCCTGTTTGTCAGCGGAATTGCATTTATCGCAGATGCAGGCCTTCTATGGACTCTTTCGCTGACGGGCTTGCATTACCTGATATGCGCGGTGTTCGGTTTCCTTCTTGGCGTGAGCGTCAATTATCTGCTCTCGGTAAAATTCGTCTTTATCGAGAAAGCCCCAATCGGAAAGGTTGGTGAGATGGCAGTATATGTCATCGTCGGAGTGATCGGCCTCGGATTGACGGTGCTGTTCATGTGGTTCTTCACCGAAATTGTCGGGCTGTTCTTTATGGTATCAAGGGGAATTGCGGCGATCCTTGTATTTGCGTGGAACTTCACGAGCCGCAAAATCCTGTTGTACGGAGGAGCAAGAAAATGAAAAAAGCCGTCATCATCGGCGCGGGACCTGCGGGAATTACAGCCGCCTACGAGCTTTTGAAAAGCGGAAAATACGAAGTAACGCTTCTTGAGGAAAGCGAAGTTTTCGGCGGCATATCAAGAACGGTGAATTCCGGCGGCAACCGTATGGACATAGGCGGGCATCGGTTTTTCTCGAAGGACAGGCGCGTAACCGACTGGTGGATGCTGTTCCTGAAACCGCAGGGAAAACCTTCGCGGGACGATGCCATGCTCGGTCGTTCCGGACGGCTTGCTCAGGACGGAGCAGATCCCGAAACAGACGATCTGGTCATGCTGTACCGGACAAGAGTCAGCCGTATTTACTATAACAATACTTTCTTTGATTATCCGGTGTCGCTGAACTTCAACACCATCCGCAATATGGGTTTTTTTACAACCATACGCGCAGGATTCAGTTATCTTGCGACGCTGTTCAGAAACCTTCCCGACGACAATCTTGAAAATTTTTACATAAACCGTTTTGGCAAAATTTTATACTCGATGTTTTTTGAGGGCTATACCGAAAAGTTGTGGGGGAGACATCCACGTGAAATATCGGCCGAATGGGGAACGCAGCGCATCAAAGGACTTTCAATCAAGACAGTGCTTGGAGATATTTTCGGCAAACTGTTTCGGGTGAAAAATCGAAAAGTTGAAACATCCTTGATAGAATGGTTTGTCTATCCCAAGTACGGCCCGGGTCAGTTGTGGACGGTCGTCGCGGAGGAGATTCGCCGTTTGGGCGGCTCCGTTCTGACGGGCAAAAAGGTCGTGAGAATCGAGCGCAACGGTAACGGCAAGGCAAACAAAGTCGTGTGCGACGATGGATCCGAGTTTGCCTGCGATGAACTGCTCTGCTCCATGCCCGTCAAAGATCTTGTCAATGCTTTTCAGGATGTTCCCGACGATGCAAGCCGCATTGCGAACGGCCTTCCGTATCGCGATTTCCAAACGGCCGGGATTCTCGTGCCCATCGAGAAATTCCTGCTTCGCAACAAAGGAAAAGTCCCGACGGTAGGCGAAATTGCGCCCGATTGCTGGATTTACGTGCAGGACGCGTCCGTGAAAATGGGGCGCATACAGGTTTTCAACAACTGGTCTCCGTACATGGTGAAGGACTTTGACAAAAATGTCTGGATCGGGCTTGAATACTTTTGCAACGAGGACGATGAACATTGGCAGATGCCCGATAGCGATTACATAAAGTTTGTCGTGAACGAACTAATCAAAATTGGCGTGATCGCATCGGCAGATGATGTTCTTACTGCGCACAGGGAACGGGTGAAGAAAGCCTACCCCGCATATTTCGATACCTACACGGAGTTTGGAACTTTGCGCTCTTTTTTGGATTCCGTTTCGAATCTGTACTGCATCGGCCGCAACGGGCAGCATCGCTACAACAACATGGACCACTCGATGGTAACGGCGTTTGAAGCTGTAGGTAACATTCTGTCAGGAAAATCTAGTAAGGACAACGTGTGGAACGTAAACACCGAGGAGGAATACCATGAAGAAAAGTCTAGCTAAGTTTTTAGAGGTTATTCGCAGCTTTGCAGAATCGTATCGTACATTGAACGAGACAGTATATGCGCCACTATCAGCAAGGCAACGTACAGTGGTTATTTTTTTCAATGTGCTGCTAGCGTTATATATTGCAACAATTATAACACTTTCCAATTTTTATACTGGCGGGAAAGATGCCATATTTCTATGGCCGATATTGTTCTGCGTTGCATATCAAGGGCTAAAATTTTTACTGCGTAAACATGGTGCATGGTACATTCACTGCAAAAAAGAGCGTGGCAAGCTTTCCCTAAAAACATTTCTTGTTGCATCTTCAATTCCATTTATCGTATGCATGGCAAACTTATTTGCACATTACCCCGGCGGGATTAGCCCAGACAATATAAGCCAATGGATACAAGTTCAATCAGAAAATTTTGATAATTGGCATCCCGCAATACATACGATGCTAATATGGTTGGTTACCCATATTGTACCAACGTATTCTTTTTTCATAGGTTTTCAGATAACGTTTTTCTGCATGGCAATAGGATACATGTACGCAACGCTTCAGGTTTGGGGTATAAAAAAACGCTGGTCTGTTTTCTTTTTAATTTTGGCAGTTACGCCGCTTCCCACACGAAACATCGTACTGCACGCATGGAAAGATACGGCATCAACAATACTGTTGCTCTTCCTTGCCGTTTGTACGATTAACATAGTTTTATCCGGTGGAAAATGGCTTTCAAAGTGGAATAATGTTCTGGCAATCGCGGTTGTCGGCGCATTGGCAAGCATTGTCAGGCACAACGGGTTTTTCTTTACGCTCCCGTTTGGCATATTGGTTGCAGCCTGTTATACAAAGGTAACGCGCAATGCCTTGTTTACAATAGCGGCATCTATTGTGCTGGTATTGGGTATCACAAAAGTTTTGTATCCTGTGGTAGGAGTTTCACAGTCAAAAACACAACGCTACATCGAATCGGTAGGATTGCCTATGACCATACTGAGCGGGGTTATGTCCCGCGAACCTGAGCGGTTGGATGATGAGACAAGGGCATTTTTAACCGGCATCGCCACTGAAGAACAATGGAGGGAAGTTTTTCGGCACGGCAACTATAATTCGGTTAAATGGCCATTTGACATATCAAGATTTATCGAACAAATTCCACCGCAAAAACTATTACAAATGACCTTGCGGACAATCAGAGCAGTCCCTACAACATCATTAAACGAAGTTATTGCATTGACAAAAATGGTATGGCATCCTGTGGATTGGCGTTACGGTATTGGAATTAGCGGTGCGGATGGAACTGCTTACAGGCTCTATTCCGAACACGAACTGGACACAATGCGGCCTGTTATTAAGACAAGCGGAATCCTGTACGGATTTATCGATACCATAATAAAAATGGTAATACCATCGTTTATTTTTTCCTCAATCGGCTTAAACATGTTACTGCTGTTACTGGCAGGTGTATTTTCCGTAAACCGCAATCTTGGCGCAAAAGCGCTGGTTTTGTTTATACCCAGCGTAGCGTACAACCTTGGCACGATGCTGTTGCTTTCAGGCCAGGATTACCGCTTCTTTCATTTTAACATCGTAATCACCTTGCCTTTAATTATAGTTTTGCTGGCTAAAAATCACGAAATATCACCGCAAAACGATTCTGCCAAGTTGTAACCGCCGTAAGTTAATCAACAATTCCGCCATAAAGGCGGTATATGTACCCTCCGAACACAATCAACAATTCCGCATAAATGGCGATTCATCAACTTCCATACCGAACCAAGGCGTGGAGATTGTCATCTTCCGTAGGAAGACGACAATCTCCGGAGTCCAATCAGGCCTTGCCTGATTGGACCACCTACAAATGCTCTTCCGTCAACTCCAGCAATTCCTCCATGTCCCGCAGCTTGATCGTGGCTTTTTCCTGTATCTGCCGGACGCGCTCCCTGGTAATGCCGAGCATCCGACCGGTTTCCTCAAGGGTAAGGGGCCCCTCGCCGGCGAGTCCGTAACGGAGCTGGATGATCCGCATCTCCCGCTCGGAAAGTTGGGACAGGATGTCGGCCATCGTTTCCTGCAGGGTTATCGAGAATGCCAGCTCGAAGGGTTCGGTCAGGGAGTCGTCCTTGATGAGGTCGGCGAGGCGGGTGAGGTTGCCGTTGTCCACGATGGTGTCCAGACTGGTTGTTTCCTGGGAGAGGCGGACTATGTCCTTTATCTTGCCCACCGGCAGGTCGAGGTACTCGGACAACTCCTCCTCGCTGGGATCACGACCCAGGCCCTGGGTAAGCTGCTTGGCAACGTAGTAGCACTTTTTGATCGTATTGAGCATGTGAATGGGGATGCGGATAACCCGACCCTTGTCGGCGATGCTCTTGATGATGGCCTGGCGTACCCACCAGGTGCCGTAGGTCGAGAACCGGCAGCCCCTGGTGTAGTCGAAGCGTTCCACCGCCTCGATAAGACCGATGTTGCCCTCGTCGATAAGGTCGAGCAGGGGCAAACCGCGGTGCTGGTAATTCTTGGCAATGGAAACGACAAGGCGGAGATTGGAGTTGATCATCCTGTTTTTGTAGCTGAGCAGGCTTTCGTTCAGCGACGCCTTTTCCTGCGGGTCCGTCGGATGCCCGGCCTCTTCTTCCTTGGTTAGTTCGGCAAGCCTTGAGCGCAGCTTGACGATCTTCTCGCCGATCACCTGCTCTTCCTTGACGTTGAGCAGGGGGAACTTGGATATCTGTCTGAAGTACAACGCCAGCGGGTCGGACTCCTTGTTCCGCTTCTGCCCCTTCAGGGTCGGCTTCCTCCGCCTGAAGCGGTCGTCTATCTCAACGCCCTCATGCTCGATATCCATATCCGTCTGCATCATGGTTCTTGACATAGGCTGTTATCCTTCCCTCGGTGCGGTCGCGGGATCCACCGGGGTCCCGTTCTTGGAAACAATAAAGACAAGCTCCGGCCGGCCCGAGGACGGGTGTAAGCCCAGCTTCCCGATTTCCGTTCCCTTCTCGATTATGTCGCCAACCATAACCGAAAGAGTTTCGTTCGCACCGTACAGAAACCTGAATCCCCCGCCGGCCTCGACTATCGCCACCTTGCCGTAGCCGCGCCAGGGCCCGGCGTAGACCACCGTTCCCCGACTCAGGCTACGCACCGAGTCGAACTGCCGGCCCGCGATGAGCACCCCGCCCAGGCTGTTTTCCATGTACAGGATGTCGGTCGAGGAGATGGGCCAGCCGAGCGCCGGATCGGCCCTTCTCCCCGCGGCCTGGGTCCTGGGGGCCTGCGGTGCCGCCGGCCTTGCAGCCTGAGTCGTCGTCGTTACCGCGGTGCCGGAAACCGAGGGCCGGGAAGTTCCGGACGGGGATTCGGCTTGCGCCACCGTGCCCGAAGAGCCGGATCCCGGTATCCTGATAAGTTCGCCCGCCAGCAGCATCCGGTCCTGGGAGAAACCGTTGGCTTCCCGCAGAGTCTGCACGGTGACTCCCCGGTTCCGGGCAATGCTGAACAGGGTGTCGCCCGGCAACACGCGGTATTGGGTGCCCGGTGCGGCGGACGGAACGGTTTTTGTCGGGATGGTCAGCCGCATCCCGATCTTGAGCTGGGACGGATCCTTCAGGCCGTTGCGGCCCATCAGCTCTTCCTGGCTCACCCCGTGGGTCCGGGCCAGCGAAAAAATCGTGTCGCCCCTCACGACGATATGAACCGTTTCCGCCGCCAAAGGGCCGAAGGAAAGCGGCACGAGGAGGAATGCCAATACGATCAACTGACGGAAAGGGTTCATACCGCTAATTATCGGCACTCCGGGCCCGTAGTTTAAGGGAATACGCAATGAATGTTTATGTCGGGCACGGACAGATTGTCAAATCAACAGCCCCGCCATGAATGGCGGGGTATGTACCCTCCGAATACAATCAAGCGCACTCCGGGTTCGGCCGCTTTATGTGGGGGATAAGCAGACACTTTCCGGTTAAAGTCGAAGGGTGGCGATTCGGCATCCCCGGCGTGGAATTTTGTTTCGCAAGACTCCTAAATCCAATCAGCCGGCGACTGATCGGATCAGCGTTTCCCTATCAGGTCCCAGATTTCATCCGGGTTGTCGATGATGCGCGCGGCGCCGGCGGATTCCAGGACGGTGCGGGAGCGGAAGCCCCAGGTTACGCCGAGGGGGTAGCAGCCGGAGTTGCGGGCGGTCTGGATGTCGATCTCGGAATCGCCGACAAAGATCGT
>WQZW01000047.1 GCA_009780545.1 Treponema sp. | reverse complement strand
GCCGAACGCTGCGGCATGTACTACGTGAACAACCGCTGGCTCGGCGGCATGCTCACCAACTTCGTCACCATCAAGAAATCGCTGCTCAGGCTGAAGAAGCTCGAGAAGATGGAAGTTGACGGCAGCTCGGAGAATCTCACCAAGAAGGAGATCGCCGGCCTGACCAAGGAACGGACCAAACTGCAGAAGAACCTCGGCGGCATCAAGGAAATGAAGGACGTTCCGGGCATCCTCTTCATCATCGATACCCGGATGGAGGCCATCGCCGTAACCGAGGCCCGCCGCATGGGAATCCCCATCGTCGCCGTGGTGGACACCAACTGCAATCCGGAGGGCATCACCTATCCCATCCCCGGCAACGACGACGCCATCAGGGCGATCTCGCTGTTCACTTCCATCATAGCCAACGCGGTCGAGGATGCGGACAACGAGGTCGGGCTGAAGATCATCGACACGCTCGGGGACGAGGACGAGGACATGGGCAGCTATATGAGCGACGCCTCGGTGAAGGAAGAGGCCACGGAGATCGACATCGACGCGGCGATCAAGATGGAGAAGTACTCGGGGCATGCCGGATCCGAGGCCGAAAAGGAAGAGGGCCGGACGGACGAGGCCGCAGATGCGGCCGTCGCCCGCATCGACGACGAAAAGTACAGGATAGGGGGCTAAGGATGGCCGAGATAAACGCCGCTCTGGTAAAGGAGCTCAGGGAGAAGACCGGTGCCGGGATGATGGAATGCAAGAACGCCCTGGTGGAAACCGCCGGCGACCTTGCCGCGGCCGAGAAGCTCCTGAAGGAAAAGGGCCTTGCCGCATTGGCCAAACGGTCCGACCGGGCAACGAACGCCGGTCGGGTCTTTATCGGCAGAAACGCCGCCGGCAGCGCGGTAACCCTGGTCGAGATTACCTGCGAGACCGACTTCGTGTCCCGCAACCCGGATTTTATCGCCATGGGCGAGGAACTTGCTGGAAAGGCCCTGGAATCCGGGGCCGACGCCTCCGATCCCGGCCTTAACGGGATGGTGGCCGAACTTGCCACCAAGATACGGGAAAACATGGCGCTGAAGCGGCTGGTGACGGTAAAGGCCGGATCCGGCGAGTGCCTGGCCTCCTACCTCCACGGCGAGGGCGAGATCGGCGTGGCGGTGAGGTGTGCGGTCGACAAGCCGGCGGACGAGGGGACGAAGGCCTTCGTCCATTCCCTGGCCCTGCATGTGGCGGCCTTCAACCCGCTGGCCCCGGACCGGAGTAAAATCGACGCCGGCTACCTGGCCGAACAGCGGGAGATCTTCGCCAAGCAGATGGAGCAGGACGAGAAGCTGGCCGGCAAGCCGGAGAACGTGCTGAAGGGAATCCTCGAGGGGAAGGTGAACAAACACCTCGCCGAGATCTGCCTTCTGGACCAGGGCTACGTCAAGGACGAGAAGCGCACCGTGGCCCAGGCGCTGGCGGACGAGTCCAAGCGGTCCGGAGCCAAGCTCGGGATAGTCGAGTACGTCTACTTCAAGGTGGGGACCTGATGTCGGACATCATTCCGGAGATCGAGGCCAAGATGGAAAAGGCCGTGACGGCCCTGAAGGAAGGCTTCGCCGCCCTCCGCACCGGCCGGGCCTCCGCCTCGCTGTTCGACAGGGTGCGGGTCGAGTGCTACGGGGAGAAATCCCCCCTGTCCCAGGTGGCCAACGTCTCCGTTCCCCAGGCCCGGCTCATCGTCATCCAACCCTTCGACAAGAACCTTATCGGGGAGATCGAGAAAGCCATCCTCGGCTCGGACCTTTCCCTGAATCCCTCCAACGACGGCAAGGTGATCCGCATCTCCGTCCCGCCCCTTACCGAACAGCGGCGGAAGGACCTGGTCAAGGTGGCCAGGAACCAGGCCGAGCAGTCACGGGTCGCCGTCCGGAACATCCGGAGGGACGGCAACGACGAGCTGAAGAGGCTGCTCAAGGATTCGCTGGTCAGCGAGGACGAGGAGGGTAAGAGCTCGGCCCGTCTACAGAAGCTTACCGATGCCTGTATCGCCAAGATCGGTCAGGTGCTGCAGGAGAAGGAAGCGGAGATAATGGAAGTGTGATGGCGGAAGACCGGGTTCCGGAGGTGCCCCGGCATGTCGGCATCATTATGGACGGGAACGGCCGCTGGGCGCAGCGGCGGAACCTTGTCCGCACCCAGGGGCACCTTGAGGGGCTGAAGGCCGCCAAGCGGGTGGTCAAGGCGGCCTCGGATATGGGAATCGGTTTCCTCACCCTCTATGCGTTTTCGACGGAGAACTGGAAGCGGACGGCCCAGGAGGTCGGCTTCATCATGGGACTGGTCAAACGCTACCTGCGGGAGGAGATGGATTTCTACCGCGAGAACGGCATCCGCATCCGGCATGCCGGAGACGCTTCCGGCCTGCCGGCCGACATAGCCGGGGAGATTCGGGAGGCCGAACGGTCCACCCGGGACTTTTCCGGCCTGCAGGTGGTCCTTGCGATAAACTACGGCGGCAGGGACGAGCTGGTCCGTGCGGTCAGGCGGCTGTCCGCACGGCATCCGGAAGGGCTTTCCGGCATAGGCGAGGACGACATCTCCGCCTGCCTGGACAATCCGGACGTTCCGGATCCCGACCTGATCATACGCAGCGCCGGGGAGCTTCGGACGAGCAACCTTCTGTTGTGGGAAGGGGCCTACGCCGAACTGCTGTTCTCGCCGAAGCTCTGGCCGGACTGGTCCGGGGAGGACTTGGTCCGGGCGGTGGACGAGTACCGGAACCGAACGAGGCGTTTCGGCGCGGTTATCGACGGCGGGGAAAGGAAGTGATGGACAAGATCGGGCAGAGGCTGTTGATTTTCCTGGCGGGAATCCCCGCGATACTCTCCCTGGTGCTGCTTCTTCCCCAGGCAAACCATCTTGCCATGAACCTTGTCGCCGTGTTGCTCTGTTCCCTGGGCGGTATCGAGCTTTCCCTCCTGCTGTCAAAATGGAACCTCGTCATTTCCAAACCCGAGGCCGCCGTCCTGGGCGGCCTGCTTCCGGCCGCCGCCCTGATTCGCCCGACCTTCGGCCCGGCCTCCGTTTCCGCGCTTGTCCTCATCGCCCTGACCTGCGGCCTTGCCTGGCTGCTGTTGTCCCGGCTGCTATCCGGGGCCAAGGCGCTGCCGGGCGTTCTCGGCGGCGTGGTCGCGGGCCTTGCCGTCCTGGTATACCCGGGCCTTTTCATGTCATGGGTCGTCCGGATGAGCCTTTGGGAAAATGCCGGTCCGGCCATCGCCGTCTTTCTGGCTATGGTCTTTTCCGGAGATTCCCTGGCCTGGGCCGCCGGGATGCTCTTCGGCAAGGGCAACCGGGGGATTGTTCCGGCCAGCCCGAACAAGAGTATCGCCGGATTCGTCGGGGGACTGATCGCCCCGGTGATCGTGGGTATCGCCTGTATCCGGCTGTTCCCGGATATCTACCGACCCTCGGCCCTTGTCCTGTCGATGGGCCGCCTTCCGGCCGGCTTCCTGCTGGGCTTCTGCACCGGGGCGGCGGCGATACTCGGCGACCTTGCCGAATCGGCCCTGAAGCGGAGTTCCGGGGTCAAGGATTCCGGTGCCTTCTTTGCCGGCAGGGGAGGGGTGCTGGATTCGGTGGATTCCATCGCCATGGCCGCCCCGGCGTACTACGTCCTTTTCGGCCTGTTCTTCGCGGGGTGAGGGGATGCCCAAAAGACGCATCGCCCTCCTGGGGGCCACCGGCTCCATCGGTAAAAGCGCGAGGGACGTCCTGCTGTGGGGCAGGGACGACTTCGAGGTGGTGCTGCTCGCCGCCCGGCGGGACCGGGAAGGGCTGGACCGGGCCGGCCGGGAATGGCCGGATGCCGTCCGTGTGCTGACCGGGGAGGAAGGCGGGGAGCGGCGGCTCCTTTCGGCCCTTGCCGACTGCGGTGCCGATCTGACGCTGAACGGAATTGCCGGCGCCGCCGGCCTTGCCCCCTCGTTCGCCGCCCTCGATGCCGGTTCCTCCCTGGCCCTGGCCAACAAGGAAACCCTGGTTATGGCCGGCCCGCTCGCGACGGACCTGGCCAAAAGGAAAAGCCTGGAAATCGTCCCGGTGGACTCCGAGCATGCGGCCCTTTTTTCCCTGATCGCCGCCCATGGCGGGAACGGCGGCGCTTCCTGCATCGCCGAACTGATCCTTACCGCATCCGGAGGGCCGTTCAGGAACCGGAGCCTTGCGGATATGGGGAGGGCGACTGTTGCCGATGCCCTTGCCCACCCGACCTGGAAGATGGGCCGGAAGATTTCGGTGGATTCCGCCTCGATGGCGAACAAGGGCCTTGAGGTGATCGAGGCCGCCGTCCTGTTCGGTTTTCCCCCGGAACGCATCAAGGTGGTGATCCATCCCCAGAGCGTCGTCCACTCCATGCTGCGGATGGAGGACGGGGCGGTATACGCCCAGCTTTCGCCCCCGGACATGCGCCATCCCATACGGCAGGCCCTGTACCGCAGTTTGGGACCGGGCGGGAAAGGGGATTTGCCGGGGCTGGACTTCGGTTCGCTTACCCTGGAGTTCTTTCCCCCGGACATGGAACGGTTTCCCCTGCTGGCCCTGGCCTACCGTGCGGCCGAATCAGGCGGGCTTTATCCTTGTGCCTACAATGCCGCCAACGAGGTCGCCGTGTCGGCCTTCCTTGCCGGCAGGATCGGTTTTCTTGATATGGCCGCCCTTACCGAGTATACTCTAGGCCAGGACTGGGCCGCCGCCGCCGAAAGCCTCGATGCGGTACTGGATGCGGACCTGCGGGCCCGGACGGTGGCGGAAGAAAAACTGAGGTCCTCGGAGCGATTTGCGGGATAGGACGTTACGGCCTTGGGTTAGGTAATAACGGCCACTGGTTGAAACCGGCGGGTGGAGATTTGCGGGGCGGAAGATCCATCCTCCGAAGGACGATGGACTCAGGAGTTTTGTGGAGCAAAACTCCACCCGGTTACTGCGGGGCATTACGGTTTTGGTTGCGTAACAAAGGCCGCAGGTTGAAAACCGGCGGAGCGGAGATTTGCGTAGCAAATCTCCGAATCCAATCTGCCTACGGCAGATTGGATCGGGGGCTTGGCCCTCCATGAGTATCGATTTTCATAGGAGACGGGGATGCTGGAGAGCATTGCGGCGATGGTGCTGAAGATTGCGTTGGGTCTGCTGGGGCTCGGGGTGGTGGTTTTCGTCCACGAGCTGGGGCATTTCCTTGCGGCCCGCATGGTGGGCATAGGGGTGGACGCGTTTTCCATAGGTTGGGGCAAGCCGATTTTCAAACGGAAGATCGGCGAGGTCGAATATCGGCTGGGGATGTTTCCTATGGGCGGATACTGCACGATGCGGGGGGGCAGCGAGCTGAAGGGCGTCGCCGACGGGCAGAAACCGGAACCGGGGACCTACTTCGGCTCGAGCCCACTTCGGAGGATCGCGGTGTGCCTGGCCGGGCCTTTCTTCAACATCGTCTTCGCCGCGCTGCTGTTCTCGGTGGTATGGGGCGGGGGGCGGGAATTCGGGACCTTCGGGAACCGCATCGTGCTTGCTTCCGACCTGACGGGCGTTCCGGCCCCGGCGGACGCCGCAGGGCTGCGCTCCGGCGACCGGATAGTTTCCATAGACGGGAAACCGGTCCGGTACTGGCACGAGATGCGGGAGACGATCCTGCTCAATGCCGGCCGGCCCCTGGCCCTGGTCCTGGAACGTGACGGCGAAACCCTGAACCTTTCGGTAACTCCCGACCTGGACAGGAATTCCGGAGCGGGCCTCATCGGGGTGTTGCCCTGGAAGGATACCCTCGTTGCCGGGATCAGGCCGGACAGCGACGCGGCCATCGCCGGGCTGCGTCCGGGCGACCGCATCGTCCGCGTCAATGGCGAGGAGACGGTCAACGACGTTCAGGTGCTGCGTATCCTGGAAGGCCGGCCCGGCATTCTCGACGTCGATTTTGTCCGTGACGGCGCGGAGTCCGGGCTGCGGGTGATCGTTTCGGGCGACGGCGATACGGGGATTCTCTGGCCGGTGATCACCTACAGGACCCCGAGGCTTTCCCTGCCGGCGGCGCTGGTCAGGGGGGCGGAGGAGAGCTGGCGGACCCTTGCCGTTTCGGTCCGCGGCCTTTCCCTGCTGTTCAGGGGAATCGACCTTACCAAGGCCGTCTCCGGTCCCCTGCGGATAACCTACATGGTGGGCGACGTGGCCACTTCGGGCTTCGGCGAGGGGCTTATCGGGGGCCTGCGTTCCATGGCCGACTTCCTGGCCCTTATTTCCATAGCTCTCGGGGTGATGAATCTCCTTCCCCTGCCGGTACTCGACGGCGGCCAGATCGTCCTCTTCGTGGTGGAGGCGGTCCGCCGCAAACCCACCCATCCCAAGGTCCTCGGCATCTTCCAGACCGCCGGCATCGTCATCATCTGCGCCCTCATGGTCTTCGCCCTCTTCGGCGACATCGTGTTCCTGGGGGGACGGTTGGGGTGATTCGGGGCTGAATTGCGCGCGGAAGGGGAATCGAATTCCCCTTCCGCGTGACGGTTTTACCGCAGCTTGCCGAATTCTTCCTCGGTCAGGACCTGCACTGAAAGCTTCGGTGGCCCATCAAAATAAATTTGTTTTCCCGGCGTTCCCATTATCCCTACTCTTGCACTTACATTTCCCGCATCGGACAGTGGAACTCTTAGCGTCCTTGCATATACCGGTTTTTCTCGGTAGGTGTTTCCGTATGTTCTCATGTAGCCCATAGCACCTTTTATTGCGGTTATCCATGGCTCACCTGACACCAAGCAGGCATCATAATCCATATTATAAGTACCAATCCCACCTTGCCCACCATAGTAGCTGTCAACAACTCGGCCGTTGTTTGTTACAATCTCCACACCCATAGAAAACATATATATTGACAGTCCGGAACGGTCATTCTCATCAAGAGATGATAATACTTCTCCAGTGGTAATATAGGAAATGTTCCAGTTGCGATCGGAATTCCTTCCCATGGCGTGCAGTTCCCGGTTAAAGCCGTTGATAAGCTGGAACAGCTCCAACGGCGGCGGTGCTGCAACCTCCACCCTGAAGTTAACGGTAACGTCAACCGTCTTTTTGTCATAGTCGACACTATTACCCACCGTAACGCTGGGAGAGTATACCACATAGGCCGCTAACATTGGGATTTGTCGCAGTGCCGAGGCCACGACTTTGGCCCTAAAAGTTTTCCACGAGTCCCGCCACGCGATGTCGTCGAGGGCTTCGTTTCCCGTGGTTCCTTTCGCGGGCGGGGTGTTCAATCCAAGAAAGGCGACGATTTCTTTCATGCTCATGGCCGCGCGGTACGGTTGCGCCTTCTCAAGCGGAGGGTTGTTCCAAAATGCGGTTATCGCTATCAAGTAGGGATTATTGTATAGTGAACCCGCATACTGACCACGATTATCAACAAGTTTGATAGAGCTAAAACCATCCCTGAAATCATCATCCACCATGACGATACCCGTGTCGGCAAGCCGATTGTTGGCAAACGCATAATCGCCTATGCCTATGCCTATGCCACGAAAACTATTCTCATAGTTATCTTCTCCTCCTCTGTAATAGCCATGGTAATTTTGATCTTCAAGAGTATCTTGAAAAAGATCGACGCGCCTATAAATGCCATCACTATCACTAGGAACAGTATACACGCTCTCGGGAATGGTAACACTGGTAAGCCCCTTGCCTTCAAAGGCATGGGGCGCAATTCCCGTAACTGGTGGGGTTTTATCCCACCCCGCATCGCCAAAATGTTCACCGCTCCATATTTCAAAGTATGGGGGAATCCGCACTTTGGTGGATTTTCCTGTATAACCAGTAATAGTAACACTCTTCCCGTCGAAATTATTAAGCTCCCAAATGAAGTCTTTTGCGCTGGTATACCCTTGCGGGCTTCTCGAAACACCGGGAGCACGAAAAATGTCTGCACAACCCGCAAGCCCCAGCACCACAATTGCCGCAAGCGCGGCGGTCAACATCGTCTTTCCGTTCATCTCAAATCCTCCAAAATCCCTGTTTACGGATGCATACGCGCCCGTTGAGTCCAAAACACGTTCTCTCTACTTTCTTGTGTACGTACCCAGCAGGGACATAATTTGTTCGTTCAAGTTTTTTGTCCCTTCTTCGCTACCGTCAAAGTTTTTGCACGTCTGCCATAGCCGGCCTATTTTTTCCTTCGCGTTCGGCGAAGGCTTGTTGTGCAAGAGTGCGATTGCCGTTACAATGTTGGCGCGTTTATTGCAATACGGCTCCAGTTTTTGCCACATACGGGCAAGAATGTACGCATAGTTAAACGTGTCTTCGTCCATACAGGCCGGGCGATATCCCTCCAGCAGGTTATTGAGGAGTGTGTCATTGCCTTTGCACATCATTATGCCCCCTGTGCCTTTCCGCAATTTTCCGCGAAGCTGACAAATTTAAGCAGCGCGTCTTTGATTCTTTGGTCGCCGTCATCTTCCGTTTCGGATTTGTCCAATTCGCCGCCTTCCGCCGTGCGCCTGACTT
>WQZW01000046.1 GCA_009780545.1 Treponema sp. | reverse complement strand
GCCGGACCAGCCTGCAGGAAGTGGCCGGCGACATCCGGGAGATCGCGCGGGAGTCCGAGGGGCTGATGGAGATAAACTCCGTAATGGAAAACATCGCCAGCCAGACCAACCTCCTGTCGATGAACGCCGCCATCGAGGCGGCCCATGCCGGCGAGGCGGGGAAGGGCTTCGCCGTCGTCGCCGACGAGATACGGAAACTTGCGGAAAGTTCCCGAGAACAGTCCAAGACCATCGGTACGGTGCTGAAGAAGATCAAGGGCTCCATTGAGAAGATCACCCGTTCGACCGACAACGTCCTGCAGAAGTTCGAGGCCATCGATTACGGCGTGAAGACCGTGGCCGAACAGGAGGAGGTGATTCGGGCGGCGATGGAGGAGCAGAGCGAGGGCAGCCGGCAGGTGCTGCAGGCCGCAGGCGAGGTGAGCGAGATAACCCGGCAGGTCAAGGGCGGCTCGCAAGAGATGCTGGAGGGTAGCCGGGAGGTGATCGAGGAAAGCCGGAACCTCGGGCTGGCCACCCAGGAAATTACCAACGGCATCAACGAGATGGTCGTCGGAACCGACGAGGTCAACCGCGCGGTAAACAGCGTGAACGAACTCAGCGGGGAAAACCGGAAGAACATATCGGTACTTGTCGAGGCGGTCTCGCAGTTCAAGGTCTGAGTCCCGATCCGCCCGCGGCTGATCGGCGTCTTGGGAGAATTCGGAAGTCCTACATTAAGGGTGACTTCCGAATTCTCCACGGGTTGGGTGGCAAACGTGGAGTCATGGAGGGTTGCGTTGGCACTTGCGTGAAAAAGCATGGTACACTACAATAAAAGTATCTTTCAAAAAAAGAGATATTATATGAAAGTATTGGTTGATAAGGAAGCGAGTCGTACCGGCTTTTTTCGTTGTTGCGATTGGCATGGCAACTATTTTGGCTTCCTGCAACAATGGTTTGACGGATGAGAGGACAAGCCGGCCAAATCAACATGCGCCCCAAACCCCGTGTGCCGGCATAGAGTTGCCGGAGGAGATTTCAGGCGGGGAAAATTGCGTTGATTGGAGGGTGGCAAGGTTCTTTGCGTCCAACGAACCTGACGACTCAAGGGGCGAGAACGGGCAGCGTAGTTTCGGGCGACTATCCGACATCCGGGCACGGTCCTCGACTTCCTTCCGGACGCTACGTAGGAAGAACTCGGGCTTATAGGGATAGACACCGAAGAGTTGCGCCAAATCTACCTTGAGCAGGAGCAGGAAAAAGCCGACCAGCTTGCTTTGTTCCGGGAGGAGGTGGATACCCTGAATGACGGGATATTTTCCTTCATTCTGTTGGGGCTTGGCACGAAGTCCGGCTATCCCAATATCCCCACCTCGAATAACAGCGATCGGCTGCAGGCTTTTTGTCGGGAGAGTAGGGGACGGCCCAAAACTTTTCCATTGGTTCGACGGAGATTCCCTCAACGGAGCACGTACCGATTTGACCGGGAACAGATACCGTTTGACAGCACGTTGGGCTATTCCGACTGTCGCATCTCATAACAAGGAGATTCGTTGTACCGTTTCCAAGTCGCAAGCGTGAGAAAGAACTAGGATAGGTAAAACCAAAACGCACATTGTGATTCGGTTTTACCATACTTGACTGCGACAGCGATTTGCTGGCAAGCACAGCCATGAAGGTTTATATGCGTATAGCTTTATTGCTTAGAATTATTGCTATTGTTTCTTGTGCCATGTTTGTGTCCTGCAATCATACCGTCAAAATGGTTACCGTTCAAAATCACAATTATTCCGGTTATGAATTAACGGATGTTAGTGTTTGTCCGGGCGATTATTGGGAAACGATTGAGAAAGGCAAAAGTGTGGAAACCACCGGCGAATGGGTTAACTCCGAATCTTTTCGCCTGGACATCGATTTTACCAGAAATCAAATGATGCACCGTATTGGTAGGCGGGTACACGGTGGCGACATCATAATTTTGCGGGTTTTCGACGATAAATGGGAATGGTAACTGGAGGGTCATTTGCACAAAATTTCATTTATAATAATACTTTTATTCATTTTCTGTGTCATACTTGCTTCTTGCGAACATGTGGAAAAGTCGGCCGTCATCCGTATTTATAATGATTCCGAAAATATTCTGACGGACGTCCGTGCATCGGAATTTATTTTTGAGAAAGAGCTTAAGCCAGGCTGGGGAATAGAAAGTTCCTGTTATTGGCAGGATTTTAATGATTACCTCGACATAATTTTTAGTTTTTCCAGAGATGGGAAAGACGGGTTTAAATTCAAGTACCCTAAACGCATATACGACGGTGCCACGATAATCCTGCGGATTACTGATACCGGTGAGGAATTTGAATAAAACGCCCGGATTCGCCTGAAAGGAGAAAAGGTGACCGAAGTGCCGAAACGCATTCCCGAACGGCATGAAATCCCCCCATCGAGGACACCCGGGACCTTTTCGGCCTATTCCCGAGCGACGAGGCCTGGTACCGGACACGTGCCGAATGCGAAAAACTGATCGACAAACTGCCGGCCTTCAAGGGAACGCTTGCCGGTTCGGCGGAAAGCCTTGCCGTCGGGTGCGCCGCAAGCTCTACGAAAAAGACATGGCGCACCGGGAATCGGTGGGGAACGCGACGACTACCTTACCTTTCTCAAATCAGGCGGTTCCCGTTTTCCGCAGGAATCCCCGAAGCTCGCCGACATCGACATGAGCCGGCATGTCGGATTTTTGCCGGTCTTGTTGATAAACTATCATCCTTCGGATGATAGTTTGCTTAGGTTGACATGGGTAAATGGACGGAGTTTTACTCCGCAAAATTCCCGAATCCGACGACTCGATGACACGCCGTCATCAGGTCGTCGGATTACCAGGTCGAGCCGGGGGCCAGCCGTTCCCAGCGGGAGGTTTCCAGAGCGTCCCGGTCGATGCGGACGAATATCTGCGGCTCGAAACCGGGTTCGGGGTACAGGGCCCCGCGCATGTTCAGGTAGGGCAGGGGAACGCTGCCGGACCGTATCATCGTGGTCGGGTCCCGGCTTCGGGCGTCCCAGGCGCGCTGGGCCTCGGCATAGTAGGCCATGGCACGGGTCCTGTGGCTCAGGTCGCCTGTCTGGGCGGCAAGGCGTTCGCTGGCCACGCCGGCATTGTTCTGGGCCATCATCATCCGTTCGGCAAGTTCCAGGTACTCCGCTCCGTCGTTGGGCAGCAGCACCGGCAGGCGGGAACGGTGGCTTTCCAGTACTTCCAGGAGCCGGCCGTAGAAGCCCTGTGCCGAGGCGTAGTCGCCCCGCATCATCGCCGCATTGCCCAGGGCGAACAGCACCCGCCGGTTCAGCGGAAGGTCCCTGGAGGCCACGAACATCTGTTCGATGGCATTCCCCCAGTCCTCCATCTGGTAGTAGGCCACACCCATGCGGAACCGCATTTCAGGCGGTGCCCAACCCTGCTGCTCGGCACGGCGGTAGAAGTTCAGGGCCGCTTCCATGTCGCCGGACTTGACGAAGTATTCCAGGTCGCCGAGGTTGGCGAAGAGTCTTCCGTAGTTGGGCGAGGGCGTGAGCATCCAGCGGTTTATCCCGCCCTCGTACAGGGAAATTCCCCTGACCAGCTGGGCCTCCGCCTGGAGGAACTCCCCGGAGTCGATCAGGACGTCGGCATAACGGCGGTGGGCGTCTATCCTCATGCGGAGCCTGCGGGCCGTCTCGGCTTCCTCGGGGGCGGCGTCGAAGGTGCGGACGGCATGTTCCAGGGCGACCCGTTCCTCCTCCGGCCGCCCGAGTCCGTTGTAGAAGCGGGCCAACTGATAGTGGGGTTCCGGCAGGCTCGGGTCGAGCCGTATCGCCTCGATCAGTATGTCCGTAATTCCCCGAATTCGCCCCAGGAAGGGATTGGGAATCCCCCTCGTCTGTTCCGACTGCTTGTCCAGCAGGTAGCCGCCCAGCTCGGCCAGCGTGGTTGCCCTCATCCCCCGTTTTGGATCGGCGTCGAACCATTCCTGCAGGTTGATCACCTCGCCGAGGTTGTCGTCCCGGATGAAGAACCGCAGCATCCGTTCCACTACCGGCGGCGTCCAGCCGTGGCGTTCCAGCACCCGCGCATAGGCGATGCGGGCATCGTCAAGCCGGTCCGGTTCGATCTCCGACCAGGCAAGGCTGTTGTCGCCGACGGCCAGCAGGGCATCGAAATCATCCGGGGAGAAGTCCAGTATCTGCCGCCGGAGCAGGCTGTCGGCCCGTTCGTAGTTGTGGAGGTAGTTGGTCTGCAGGTCGGCGAAGTCCAGCACGCCCTTGTGGTCCCTGGGGAAGAAGCGGAGGAGCTGTTCGTATTTCTCCTCGGCAAGGGCGAACTGCCGCCGTTCCCTGAAGGCCTCGGCGTAGCGGTAGAACCAGTTCCGCACCGGCCTGTGACGCAGGGCCTCGGCAAAACGTCCGTTGGCTCCCTCGTAGTCGGACTCGGCGATGCGGCCGTAGCCGTCACGGTAGATGGAATCGGCCAGCAGGGGAATGTAGACGAAGCGGTAGCCGAGGAAACCGACCGAAGCCATAAGGAGGACGATGAAAAGGATCACCCTGAAGGCCGGCAGGAAACTTTTTTTGAGGGCATACTTGAAAGTGGACTGTTCGGCTTCCAATGCCTCGCCGGAACTCTTCTGGAAGCCCTTTGCGATGAAGATCGTCCTGTCCAGCAGGTCGCCGGCAAGGATCGCCGTCGCCCGTGCCGGAGCCCCGTCGACGAGGTTCCGCACCAGGGCATTGACCTTCTCCGGCTTGCCGATCTTCTCGGCAATGATCTCCTGACATGCGATCCGCAGGTTCAGCGGGTAGTCGGCCAGCGTCCGTTGGAGCCGGCGGAATTCCTCCGGGGTGATCTTGATATTTTCGAATCGGACCGGGGCCGGAGGTTTGTTGTCCTCGGCCTTACCCCTGCCCAGGAAACCGGCCTTGGCCTTCTCCCCGGCTTGGGGCTGCGGTTTGGCTGCCGTCTTCTCAAGCTCTTCCGGAAACCGGAAGTCATCAAGCCCGACCGGTCCGCCTTCTCCCCCGGCCTCTTCCTCCGGAAACTCGAAGCCTTCGAAGCTCGGCAACTGCTCCCCGTCCTCATCGGTCCGGGCAAAAGCGTCTTCCAAGCCCGTCGACTCCTCACCGCCGGCCTCAGTAGTGGCGGGAAAATCCGCAAAGGGATCGTCGCCCAAGTCATCCGATTCGCCATCCCCGCCCGAGGCAAAGTCGGCGAAGGGATCGATGTTCAGATCAACCGGTCGGATATCATCGTCGGTTCTTGCGAAAGGATCGGAGCCGTCCAAGTCCGCTGATTGGGCTTCATCCGTAGAGGCAGTATCATCAGTAGAAGCGAAGGGATCGTCGCCCAGGTCGACCGGCCGAACATCGTCGTCGGTTTTTGCGAAGGGATCGTCGTCCAAGGCCGGCGACTCCGCGTCATCCGTCTCCGCGGGCCGCGAGAAATCGGTGAAGTCGCCCAACTCGCCGAGGTCCGGCGATTGGGCATCATCGGTAGAGGCAGTTTCGTCGGCAGGGGCGAAGTCGGCAAAGGGATCGTCGCCCAGGTCGACCTGCCGAACATCGTCGTCGGTCCTTGCGAAGGGATCGAAGTCGTCCAAGCCCGGTACTTGGGTCTCGTCCGTAGAACCTAACTCGGCTCCTTCAAAGTCCGCAAAAGGATCGTCGTCCAGGTCCGGCGTTTGGGCATCATCGGTTTGTGCGAAGTCGGCGAAGGGATCGTCCCTTATATCCGGTGCTTGGGTCTCGTCCGTAGAACCCAACTCGGTTCCCGCAAAGTCGGCAAAGGGATCATCGCTTAGGTCCGGTGATTGGGTTTCATCCGTAGAAGTCGGTTCGGTTCCGGCAAGGTCCGCAAAGGGATCGTCGCCCAGGTCCGGTGTTTGGGCATCATCGGTTTGTGCGAAGTCGGCGAAGGGATCGTCCCTTAGGTCCGGTGATTGGGTTTCATCCGTAGAACCTAACTCGGCTCCTTCAAAGTCCGCAAAAGGATCGTCGCCCAAACTCGGTTCCGCCGCTTCGGACAGGTCGGCGAAGGGGTCGGTGCCGAGGTCGGGCGTGTCCGAGAGGGGGAATTCCTCGGCGAATTCCCGATCCGCAAGATTCTCGAAGTCGGGGGCCGGTTGCGTCTCCTCGCCCTCGGGCACCAAGGGGAACTCGCGGGCAAAGTCGGAATCGTCTATGTCGCCGAGGCCGAAGTCTTCGGGGTCCGGGGGAATCGCCTCCAGTTCTTCCTGAAGCCTTGCGAGCAGGCCCGAAGGCGGGTGCATCTCGTCAAAATCGCCTTCCCCGCCGGCCTTTTCCGCCCGGCTTCGGTCCTTTTTCGGCCGAATCGGGTCGCCGGTGGCCGGTTCTTCCGGTTCGGCATGCCTTTCCGCCGGCCGGTCCTGCCGATCCCGGCCCGGAGCCGGCCTTTCCCCCGGCCGATCCCGGCTTTGGGCTTCGGCATCCGGAAGCTCAAGGTCGTTGAGTGGCAATTTCCTGGCCAACAGGTCGGCTTTCTCGCCGCCGATGTTCTGGAAAGAGGCTTTAAACTGCCGAAGGTCTTCAATTGATGGCATATTAAGATATTCTATTATCGACCGATAATGAGTATACTGTAATATATGAAGCGTGTCAAAACGAAAATTATTTTAAGCCTGCTCGTTGCCCTCGCTTCGGGGCTTTCGCTGTCGGCACAGGAGCCGGAACCGGAGGTTTCAAGGGAGGCCCTTGCCTACCTTCTGGGCCTTTCCGAACCGGCGGGACCCGAGGTAATCGGCAACACCGTGGTCTTTACCGCTTCCGGCGAGCTCAGGCGGGTGGGCATCGCCTTTGCCGTCGAGGGTTTCGCCCGCGTCCACTGGTTCAGGCCGCTGCGGGTAAGCCAGGACCCGCTGGAGACCATCCGGATGGGAAGGCGGGCCACCCCGCACCGCGATTCCGGCATTTCCTTCCATATATATGAGATTCCCGAAGGCGTTACGAGCATCGAGTACCGCCTCGTCGTCAACGGCCTGTGGACCACCGACACCTCCAACCCCGACACCCGCAGGCAGGGCGTTTCCAGCTCCACGGTTTCGGTGATTTCCCTTCCGCCCAAGGAGCCGGAACCCCGCCTTCTTCGGGACGGCGGCCTGGACTTCGTCTTCCGCGGTCCGCCCGGCGAGAACGTTACCGTCGCCGGCAGCTTCAACAACTGGGATCCCTTTATGTACGAACTGCGGGAGGCCCGGCCCGGCGTCTACACGCTCCGCGTCCCGCTTCCCCCCGGCCGCCACCAGTACGTCTTCTTCCACCGCGGCGAACGGATCGTCGATCCCGGCAATCCTTCCGTAGTCTTCTCCCGCGAGGGCGAACCGGTTTCGGAAGTGTTCGTGCAGTGATCCGTCATCCTTTGGATGATGGATCTATCGCTTTTTTTCTGATTCCTTGCGGATACGTCGCAGGACGAGATATACGCTGAAAGCGAACACGGTTACGGCAATCCAACTTATCAACTGGAACAGCATGTCAACCTCCTGTAAACCATCGCATTACGATATCGACTACATGGAAAAAACCGAGGGCAGTAACTACAAGTGCGGCCATTTCAATCAAACCGGAAACTTTGCCCTTGGGCTTACGCAGCCGGTCTCGGATTTCCGTAAGCGTCAGGTTTATGGCTCCAAGTTCTTTGACAATCCTATCCATACCATAGAGGGTAACGGCAGAACTTGCGGGAGTCAACGCCCACGCATTTTTCCCCCGGGCAAACAACGGCATAAAAAAATCCCCGATTGAAAATCGGGGATTTTGGTTCGGGAAGTTTTCGGGTTTACGGTTTTGTTACGGTCGAGTCGGTGTTTGGCACGTTGCTTGTGGGATTGTTTGAGGTACCCACTCCCACGGCCGCCGAACCGTCCACTTTTGCCGTATTGTTTATTACGGGATTCCCGTTGTCGTTGCCGTGGATCGTCCCGCCCGTCATTTCGAAGCTGCCGACTATCGTGGCGCTTTGTGCATTTACGGCAACGCCGCCGCCAAATCCATTTGCTGCATTGGCATCACCCTTGGCCTCGTTCCCGGATATTATTCCTCCCGTCATGACAAAGGACCTGACGGTATTCACGCCGCCGCCGTTTCTGCCCTTATTTCCGGATATTTCCCCTCCGTTCATCGTGAAAGTCCCGGCGTTTTGCACTCCGCCTCCATCCCTGCCGGCTATGTTGCCGGCTATCTTGCCGTCGTTCATGATGAAAGTTGCGCCGGCGCCGTTATTGAACACGCCGCCGCCGGATCCGGTACCGGTAATCTCGTTGTCGGAAATCTCCCCGCCGTTCATGGTGAAGGTTCCCGTGTTAATCACGCCGGCGCCGTTTTGCGTCGTTTTGTTCCCGGTAATTTTCGCGCCGCTGTTCATGGTGAAGGTTCCCGAGTTCGACACGCCGGAACCGTTGGCCGTGGACGTGTTGCCGGTGATTATCACGCCGGAGTTCATCACGAAATTTCCGCCGCGAACGGGTGGATCTGTGGCCGCTCCCGCAGTGTCCACAACCGCGGCCCCGTTTCCTGCAAACCCCTCAAGGGTAATGTTGCCGGATATTTCCAGG
>WQZW01000045.1 GCA_009780545.1 Treponema sp. | reverse complement strand
TCCCCGTCGTCGGCGAAGGGGGAAACGGTCTCGCCTGAGAAGGGGCTTTCCCGCCGCTGGGTCCACCGAAGGTTTTCGTCGGCAAGGGAAAGGTCGGGTCGGGCCGGGTCGAACAGGACGTACGATTCATGTACGCCCCGTTCCGCTGCCGGGGCCAGGTCGGTGCTCTGCAGGTACCGGACGATGCCCGCCCCGAAGTCCACCGACTGGATTACCGCCGAATGGGCCATCTGTCCGTCCGGCCCTCGGAACAGGATGACGTCGGCCGGGCGCAGGTCGGCGATGCGGTCGTTGACGGAAACGAGGTGCCGGTTGCCGGAGTTGAAGAACGCCGTTCCTGCCAAAAAGGCGGGTAGGGGAACCTGCCTTCTTCCCCGGGCCGCCGGTGCTGCCAGCAGTCTCGGCAGGTCGACCCCGCCCGCCGCCGCCGCCCGTACCAGGACGTTCCAGACAAAGCCGGAGCAGTCCACGCCGGCCAAACCTATGCAGTACAGGTAGTTGTACAGGTCCTCTTCGCCCGGGCCCCGTCCGTCATGCAGGACATGGGGGCGGTGGGGAAGCCCGGGATAGGGGCCGGCCTTCATCCCGGCAATCAGGGCGAAATCTCCGGAGCTTTCCCATGTGTTACGGTCCAGGTCGAAAATCAGTACCTGCTCCCGTCCGCCAGACAGGGCACTCAGATAGGCGGCAAAGTCCGCCGACTCCAGCAGTCGGTCGATGGCCGGCCACAAGAGTTCCGGGCTTCCCTTTCCGTCAAAGAGGACCTTCAGTTCGTAAGGCAGGAGCAGGTCCCGTTCGGCGTTTTGGGCAAAGGGCATTCTGACGGTCAGCAGCCTTCCCCCGATCAGCATCGTCCTGAAGTATTCCCGGTAGGCGCGTTCCAAGGCTCCCTCGATGCCTTTCCCCCAGACCCGGCTCGGATCGGAAAATTTCTCCAGCCAGGCGGGATCCTCGGGGAGGTCGTCATCGACGGCAAGGTTTATCTCGTAAGCCGCAAGGGGCCCTGCCGACAGGGAAAGAATCACGGCCAAGGCCACCGTCGGCCAAAGCCCGAACCTCCGGCCCCATGCCCTTCTTTCCACCGCTAGCGGAGCCCTTCCCGGAAGGCGCGGAGGTTTTCCCCCTCGATGTCCTTGAAGTAGTTCACCGTCTTCACTTTCAGCTCTTCGGTCGCGGCGTCGTCGCAAACGATGACCGCCTTCCGATGGGTCTGCAGGCAGGAAAGCGTCCACATGTGGTTCACCCCGTTTTCCACCACTTCCTGCAGGGCACGCGCCTTCCCCCGTCCGCTGACGATGATCAGCACTTCCCGCGCGTCCATCACCGTTCCGACACCCACCGTCAGGGCGGTCGCCGGTACCCGTTCGGGGTCCCCCTCGAAGAAGCGGGCATTGGCCGCCCGCGTTTCCCCCGTCAGCGTCTTGACCCTGGTCCTGGAAGTCAGCGAGGAGCCGGGTTCGTTGAAGGCGATGTGCCCGTCGCTGCCCATCCCGCCGAGAAAAAGCTCGATCCCGCCCTCATCCGCAATGGCCTTTTCGTACGCAAGGCATTCAGCTTCCAAATCGCCGGCCATTCCGTCCAGGACCCGCGCATGGCGGGGATCGATGTCCACATGGTCGAAGAGGTTTTCCCGCATAAAGTACCGATAGCTCTGCGGATGGTCGGCGGAAAGCCCGACGTACTCGTCCATGTTGAAACTCCGCACGTTGGCGAACGAAAGTTCTCCCACCGCCGTCATCCGCACCCATTCCCGGTAGATGCCCTTGGGACTGTCCCCGGTGGGCAGCCCCAGTACGAAGGGCCGGCCGGAGCCGTAGGCCCGCATCCTGTCGGCGATGTATCTGGCGGCCCAAATACTCGCCTGCTCGTGGTTCTCGTGGATCACTAATCTCATTCCGTATCTCTCCTCATAGTATAGGGTTATTCGATTTCAGTAACTTACCATGTGGGGGGCCAAGCCCCCCTTCACTCCGGCCAAAAGTTGCCGCTTTGCGGCAACCTTCGTCCTCCGTTACCCCCCGAGCGGGGGTTTCACCCCCGCAACGCCCCCGCCTTATCCTTCAGGCCGGTACACTGCCCGCATTCCTGGTTTACAACCCGGAATGCTCCCGAATCTTCCCGTCAACCATCACCCGGGTTATCCGAAAGTCCCGGTCAAAAACGGTTATGTCCGCCTTCTTTCCCGGCACGATGGCCCCCAGCTTGCCGTAGCCCATGATCTGGGCCGGGTTGTAGGTCGCCGTCCTGACGGCATTCGCCATGCTCAGCCCCGCTCCCACCAGGTTCCCGATCCCCCGAATCATCGTCAGGCCGGAACCGGCGATAACGTCGTCGCAGGCCCGCCTGAAGATCCCGTCCCTAAAGATTACCTCCTCGCCGTTGGCAAGCAGGGGACCTGCGGCCTGGCCGGTGGGCTTCAAACCGTCAGTAACCAGGACGATCCTGTCCAGCGGTTTGTTCCGGATCAGCAGCTTCAGCACTTCCGGGTGTACATGAAACCCGTCGGCGATGATCTCGCAGGACATCTCGCTGTGGATGAGGACTGCGCCCACGGCGTTCGGATCCCGGTGGTTCAGCCGGCTCATCGCATTGAACAAGTGGGTGGAATGGAAGATGCCGGCCTGGATTCCCTCGATCATGTTCTCGTACTTTGCGTCGGTGTGCCCGGCCTGCAGGACTATTCCCTTGTTGATGCAGAACAGGGCCAATTTTCGCATGTCCTTCAGTTCCGGCGCGATGGTCATGTTGACGATCCTGCCGCCGGAGGCCTCCCAGAGCCGCTCCATAAAGTCCAGGTTCACCGGCATCGCCGTCTCCGGTTTTTGCACTCCCAGCTTGCTCGGCGAGATGAAGGGCCCCTCCAGGTGCAGCCCCATAATCCGCGCGCCTTCCTCCCTGCCCATCGCCGCGGAGATCGCCCGCACCGCACGGAGCATGGCATCCGGCAGCGCAGGGTACAGGGTCGGGTTGAACGCCGTTACCCCATGGCCGACCAGCAGCTGCGACATCCGAAGGATCGCCTCGGTCCCCACCTTCTCGGCGGCCACCGTATCCAGCCCGTCAAGCCCGTATACGGCGTCGTCCGTCCCGTAGCCGCCGATCCCGTGAACGTGGGTGTCGATAAAGCCGGGAGCGATGTAGGCCCCGCCCACGTCGATTACGGTATCTTCCGGGCCGAAGCTCCGTTGCAGGAACCGTTTTTCGGAGAACACGTCGGAGATAATCCCGCCCTCCACGAGAACCGCGCAGTGCTCCATCTCGGCAAACCCGGTCAGCACGGTCCCGTTATGCAGACAAATCGTGTCGCTCATGCTTACAGTATAGCAGAAATCTCAAGGGTTGGCCCGGTCCGCCATGGATCATGAATATCAATGAAGAATTTTGAATTACTACGGCGGAGGCAGGAAAGGGCCAGCAGAACAGATATCCCGGGGTAAGCTTCCCCATCCTCCTGCGGAGGATGGAAATTCCCCGCCGTAGCCGTAGGCCGATGCGCGGAGATTTGCCCCGCAAATCTCCCAGGCGTAGCAGACCGGCTCCGGGATTTGCGTTTTCCGCATTGCGTTTTCCGGTACCCGCAGCGCGCTGCCCCGGCTAAAGCCGCGGCGCCGTTCCTCATCCTGTTGCACGTTTTCTTGCGCCGGAACGTGGCGCCTTCTCTCATCCACATCGCTTTGCGGTGCGTTCGCCAGTTTCTATGGAATCAGGGGAGGCGGAAACCGCCGACTTCGGGGCTTTTCCCGTAAGGCGAATCGCCGCCTCCCGTAGGCCGGCGGTAAAGACCGTGCCGGCCGGCCATTCCCGGGAAAGCAGCAGGAGGGAAAGCGGGTCCTCCAGTTCCTTTTGCAGGGTGCGGCGGAGGGGGCGGCCGCCGTACTTGGGGTCCCAGCCCTTTTCGATAAGGAAGCGGCGGGCTTCCGGCCTGAGTTTCAGGGAATGGCCCCGTTCGGCAAGGCGGGCGGAAAGTTCGGCGAGCTGGACATCGAGAATCGCCCCGATCTGGACCGGGGTCAGGGGGCGGAAGACCACGATCTCGTCCACCCGGTTCAGGAATTCCGGACTGAAAAGCCGGCGGAGTTCGGCCAGGGCAAGGCTTTCGATCTCGGCCGGGTCCATCAGCCCGCTTCCGGAACCGAAACCCAGCCTGGAATCACGGGAAATTTCCCTCGCCCCCACGTTCCCGGTCATAATGATCACCGTGTTCCGAAAGTTCACCACGTGTCCCATGTTGTCCCGCAGCTCGCCTTCCTCCAGCACCTGCAGCAGGAGGTTCAGCACGTCGCGGTGGGCCTTCTCGATCTCGTCGAAAAGTACCACCCGATAGGGATTCCGCCTGATCTGCTCGGTAAGGACGCCGCCTTCCTCGTAGCCGACGAAGCCGGGAGGCGAGCCTACCAGCCGGGAGACGTTGTGCTTTTCCATAAAGTCCGACATGTCGATTCTGACCAGGGCGTCCTCGCCGCCGAAGAGGTAACGGGAAAGTTCCTTGGCCAGCAACGTCTTGCCCACGCCCGTTGGACCCAGGAAGATGAAGGAGCCGGTGGGCCGGCGGGGCGAGGAAACCCCGGAGCGGGAACGGCGTATTGCCGAGGCGATCTTGCGGACCGCCTCTTCCTGGCCGATCACCCCGGCGTGAAGTTCCTCCTCCATCCGCAGCATGCGTCGGGACTCGTGTTCCTCCAGGGCCGTAACGGGAATCCCGGAGACCTCGGAGACGGCCCTGCGGACGTCGGCTTCCCGAACCGGCAACGGGTGCCGGTTGTAGGCCCGTTCCCAGGCGAGCCGCGCCTCCCGAAGCACGGCCCGCAGGGAGCGTACCCGGTCCCGGACGAGGGCGGCCCGCTCGTAGTCCTGGGCCGCCACCAGTGCGTTTTTCTCCTCGGTCAGGCGCAGCAGCTCGGCCTCGATGCGGGCCACTTCCGGCGGGGCCTCGGTGCCCTCGATCTTCCGCATGGCTCCGGCCTCGTCCAGTATGTCGATGGCCTTGTCCGGCATCCAGCGTCCGGTAACGAAGCGTTCGGCGAGTCGGGCGGCAAGGGCCACGACCTCGTCGCAGTAACTGACCTTGTGGTGTTCCTCGTACTTCCGGCGGAGGCCCAGGAGGATTTCGGTGGTCTCTTCGAGGTCCGGTTCCTTGATCAGCACGGTCTGGAATCGCCGTTCCAGGGCCCCGTCCCGCTCGAAGTGCTTGCGGTACTCGGCCAGCGTCGTGGTTCCCACGCACTGGATCTCGCCCCGGGAAAGTCCCGGCTTGAGCATGCTGGAGGCGTCTATCGTGCCTTCGGCCCCGCCGGCCCCGATCAGCAGGTGAATTTCGTCGATAAAGAGGATGATATTCCCCGCCTGGCCGATCTCCCGGGTGATCTTCTTCACCCGTTCCTCGAATTCCCCCCGATACTTCGTCCCGGCGACTATCGCCCCCATGTCCAGCGAGACCAGCCGTTTGCCGGCAAGGGCCTCAGGCACCGAATCGCCTGAGAGAAGCTGTGCCAGGCCTTCCACCACGGCGGTTTTTCCCACGCCGGGCTCGCCGATGAGGACCGGGTTGTTCTTGGTCCTGCGGGCGAGTATCCGGAGGATGCGGGCCATTTCCTTGGTCCTGCCGACTACCGGATCCAGCTTGCCCATCCTTGCCAGCGAGGTCATGTCGCGGGAAAAGGAGTCCAGGGTCGGGGTCAGCACCGGGTAGGAGGGCGGCCTGACCCTGGGCCTGGCCGGTTCGACAGGCTTCTTTTGGGGATCGAAGTCAAAGCTGGTGCCCTTCAGGTAGGGGACGCTCTGGATCATCACTTTAAGGATTTCCGCATGGGCCGACTTCGAGTCGAGGTACTTCTGTACCGGGGAATCCTCCTCGTACATCGCCGCAAGGAGCAGGTGTTCGGTTCCCAGCACCTCGCTGCCCATGGCCCTGGCCTCTTCCCCGGCAAGTTCCAGCGCGATCCTCGTCCGGTCGGAGATGGGAAGGCCGCTATCCTCGGCCAAGGGTATCGCCATCGCCGAGACGACGGCCGGCATCCCGGTTACCGTCTCTTCCAGGTACCGCCTGAAGTCCAGCAGATCGACCTTCATCGCCATCAGGGCCCCGCAGACCATGCAGGTTCCCTCCCGGAGTATGGAGATGACGATGTGTTCCGGCATCAGCTCGACGGAATTCAGCCTGCGGGCCTCTTCCCGTGCCTCGCCGTCCAGGATTCTCTGCACCTGCGGGCTCAGTTCCCACTTCGCCATAGCTCCTCCAGCGCCTATCGGGGTTCCGGGTTCGTCTTCGCCAGGACGTCGACCATAACCAGGTCCCCGACCCGGACGTTCTCCCGCGCGAACCAGCCCTGCGGCACCTCCAGGGCGTACCTCACCGACCGGGCCGAGACCACCGGGGTAAGGTCCAGCGGATGCATGTCCCGTATCTCGGCGATCCTTCCGTCCGAGGCGATGTACGCTATCGAAAGCGGTATCAAGGTATTCCGCATGTAAAAGGAAAGCTGTTCGTCCCGGTCGAAGACGAAGATCATTCCCCGTCCGTCAGGCAGGTTCCGCCTGTGCATCAGCCCGGTGGCCCGTTCCTGCCGGCTTGCGGCGACTTCCACGGTCAGGCTTACCGGACTTTCGTCCGCCTCCCGTTTGATCTGGAGAACCAGCGCGGGCAGTTTTTGTGCCCCGTCTTCCGTCCCGCAGGAGGCGAGGGCGGCGTTGCAGCCGGCCAGGGCGATGCAGAGGACGACGGCCCTTCCGCACTCTCTAGAATTCATCGAGGAATTCCTGTTTTTCCTGCACCCTGCGGGAATCGACCAGCAGGGATTCGTTGACGATGTCGTCAAAAACCGCCCGGTCGATGTAGCGGACGGTAAGCGGCCGCTCCAGCGAGATTCGGGTGGTTCCGTCGTCCCAGACCGATTCCCTGGGGTTCAGCAGGATCGGGTCCCCGTAACGCCCGGTGAAGGTAACGAACATCGAATGGTAATCGACGAGGGCCGTGTTCATGGACAGCGAAATGATGAAAAGCCCGCCGTCCCGCAACTGGAAGAAGGCCCGCCTGACGAAGGAACTGCCGGTGGTCTCCACGAGGCTTTCTTCCCGCACCGGGATGAACGAAACGTCCCGGTCGCCCCGGAAGGCGAACAGGGCATCTTCCAGCAGCGCGTCCTTGAGCCCGTCCAGCGACATTCCCAGCGCGATCTGCCTGAACTGCCGCGGCAGGACCACGGTTTCCGCCCCCGGCCCCGCCGTTTCCTGGGAATGCAGGATGGTCGGCAGCACCAGAAGACAGAAAACGGCAAAAAGTTTCCCTTTCATAGTGATAATTATCGACAAAAAGAGCCTTTGTGTACAGGTCCAACCCGGCAATTCCCGGCTTCAAGACCGGCACGCTCGCTACGGCTCAATCGTAATCCTCGCTCCCTTGTCCAGCCTTGAAAGATTGTTAATCGCCGCCGCCGAATCCAGCGTTACGAAATCGGCCGCACCGGGAGCTTTGTACCGGTTGTTGGGCTTGAAGCGGAACGTGTTGTTTACCGGGTTTGCGCCGTAAAACCAGAACAGCGGTATCGTGCTGCCGTTGTCAACGATCTTTGCGTTGTCGGCAAGGAATTCCCCCGGTGGCTTGGGAGAATCTCCTGACAAAAAGTAGGCCCACCCGGCGATTATGCCGACCCGTTCCCCCTGCCTGAGGGTGAAACTGCAGTCCTTCAGATCGATGTTTTGAGTAAACAAATCGCCTATTTTGTCCCAATTCCCACTCAAAGAAGCATCCCACATATACGAATAAACATCGGACCATACGCTGAAAATATAGGTGTCCTTGGATGCGTCGCCGATCAGGTTGACAAACTCGCAGTCGATGAACGTTGCTTTATCGCTGTAGCTGACGTTGTTATATGGTCTGTGGCTAATCAATCCAAGCGGATTGAAGTTGGCATGGTATTCATAGACAGGTTCCACCGGTTTCATATCGTCGTCGTGGATAAATTGGCATCGAATAAACGTTCCTGCGCCGTATACCTTAAGCATTCTATTTTGAGTCTCATTGGACAGGCAGTTGATCAGCTTCATGTTCGTTACTTCATTTTTGCCGCCTTTCCCAAAGCTAACGGTTGAACTTCCCGAGTTTTTGACGGTTATATCCGATGCGATAAGATCAAGATAAGTAGAGATGTAGAAGCCTTCCCGCGAGTTCTCAATGGTAATTTCGCTGATCGATAATTCATCGGCTAAAGCAAAAATGCCGCCATACCTTCCGTTGCTGTTCTTGACGCTGATATTGGAAATCTTTACTGTTTTTCCCGTGGCAACGATTCCATGTCCGCCCATATCAGAAAGAGGTTTTCCAAATTCGACGCATGTGTCGATTTTCACATTTTCAATCTCGACATAGCCAAATGATGACCAATTCGAGAAAAGGATAAAGCCGTAAGCAATGCCGGTTCCCAGATCGTAAAACTCCGAGTTGCCGACGTAAAGAGAATCCAAGAGAACGTTAACAGGATAAGTGGTGATAAAAATCCCGTACTTCGGCGCATCCGCAATCCTTACATACTCAAATCTCACATCCCCGTCGGTGATTCCTTGCAACGCCATAAAAATGGAATCCGCCTTTTGCCCGC
>WQZW01000044.1 GCA_009780545.1 Treponema sp. | reverse complement strand
TATCGAGGTCGTGCCGGAGGTCGATCTGCCGGGGCATGCCAGCGCGATCCTTGCCGCCTATCCCGGACTCGGCTGTACCGGCGGGCCGTACCGGGTCGAGGAACGCTACGGCATTTTCGACGACGTGCTCTGTGCCGGCAACGACGGTATTTTCGATCTTGCCGAGGCGATTTTCGCTACTCTCGCCGAACTGTTCCCCTCGCAGTACGTCCACATCGGCGGCGACGAGGTCCGTTTCGGCCGCTGGAAGGAATGCCCGAAATGCAAGGCCCGTGCCGCCGAGCTTGGGCTGGACAAGGCCGAACAGCTCCAGAGCTGGATCACCGCCCGGCTGGTCAAAATGCTCGCCGGGCATGGAAAGACGGCGATCGGCTGGGACGAGCTGCTTGAGAATACCGAGAAATTTCCCCTGCCGGAAAACGCCGTGGTGATGTCATGGCGGGGGAGTTCCGGCGGGAACCATGCCGTGGGCCTCGGCCGCCGGGCGATAATGGCACCGAACGACCATGGCTGCTACCTTGACTACCGCTGCCTGGACGTTCCGGAGGAGATCGGCAGGAACTGGGGCGTGGGAACGGTCGCCCAGGGCTTCGACCTGCGGCCGGTAACGCCGGAAATGGACGAAAAGGCCGCCGCTTTGGTGCTGGGCGGGCAGGGAAACCTCTGGACGGAAGCGGTCTATTCCGGCAAGCTCGCCGAGTACCTCGTTTTTCCCCGGATATGCGCCATCGCCGAAGCCCTGTGGACGGCGGCCGAGGACCGGGACATCGGCGACTTCGAGGCCCGGCTTTCGGTACACCGCCGCAGGCTCGAACGCCTGGACCTGCTGCAGTACCTGGGGCCGCTGGGCTAGAAGCCGCTTCCGGTTTCTGTTAGTATGGGGAAAGTTGCCCGGCGGGACGGGTTCCGCCGGGCAGTCAAGCGCGACACTAGCTCATCCGGATAGAGCAACTGCCTTCTAAGCAGTAGGTGGGGGGTTCGAGTCCCTCGTGTCGCAGGTTCAATCTATCCGGGTAGGTTGAACTATGGATATTTACGGGGCAAATCTCCACGCCTTGGTTGATTTTGGCGGGAATTCCCCGCACGATTTTCCCCGTGTTCGCTTGGTTTGCCGTATCCTTCTTCCCCCAATATATTGTCCCGCTCCCCCCGAATAGTGTAGACTTTCGATACTGGGATGAAATTATCGAGATACGTTATCGCGCTTGCCTTCGTGGCGATGCAGCTCCTGGCCTCCTGCGTGGGGCAGCCGCCGCAATTGATAATCACCCCGACCGAGCCGGTGGGGGAGAAGTTCAGGGATGAAGTCGAGCCGCTTGAGGTCTGGGCCATCGTCGATTCGGAGGAGGCGAGGCTGCCGGCCTGGGTGCGGCGGTTCTACGGGGTCGAGGCCGGGGAAGTCGAGGACCTGCCCGAGTTTGCCGGGCGCTACGTCTTCATCAGCAGGAACCGGGGCGGCAGCTTTGATGCCCTGCGGCAGTGGGCGGATAACTTCTGTGTCGGGCGGGACTTCGCAAGGCTCGTGGTCGCCCGGAGCGAAAGACGGTTCGTGGCACGGTCGCTGCTGTATCCGGAGGACGAGTTCGGGAACTTTTTCGTCGCCGCAATACGGGCCCTCTCCAACGGCGAATACGTGGATATAATGAAGGAAGATACTTTTTGGGTGAAGCGGGAACTTATTGCGAACGGGGACGAACGGGTCGACTTCCTGGGCGCACCGCTGGCAACCGAACGTTTTGAGTTCCTCGTGCTGATTTCGGTGGACAGGCTCCGGCTGCAGGAGCAGGTACTGGAGCTGCTTTCCGGAGTCAGGCCGTCGGTCCGGCCCACGAGGGAACAGGCCCTGGCAATCGACACCTTGACGCAGACTTTTTTTGAGGGGTTTTAGATGGATGCGATACTGCAATGGGGACTCCGGTTCGTCGAGCTGGTTCAGGGCGACAGAAGTCCCGTCCTTGTCTTTTTGATGCGGGGAATCAGCGCCGCCGGTTCCGCCCCGGCCTTCATGCTCCTGATCGCCTTCCTGTACTGGTGCGTCGACGACCGCAAGAGCGTCCACCTGGGCATCATGCTGCTGATTTCGGCCTGGGTCAACCTGATCCTCAAGCTCCTGCTCGACCAACCGAGGCCCTTCTTCCCCGGTTTCGCCCCCGAGCTGGGCATCGCCGGCGCGGACTTCGGCGGCATGCCCTCAGGCCATGCCCAGAACTCGCTGGTCCTCTGCCTCATCCTCGCCTCATGGATCCGCAAAACCTGGTTCTACGCCCTGGCGGGCCTGTTCTGCCTGGCCATGGCCTTCTCCCGCATCTATCTCGGCGTGCATTTTCCCACGGACATCGTCGGCGGCTGGCTGGTCGCCGGCCTGCTCGCCCTGGCCTACTTCCTCGGTTTCCGGCCGGTGGAGGAATTTTTCGCCAACTACTCGCCCCGCGCCCCGCTGGTTGCGGTCGCCGCCCTCTCCTTCGCGATGATTTTGTACCGTCCCGTGCCCGACATCCTCCTCCCGGCCGGCCTCATCCTCGGCCTGGGCCTGGGTTTCTACCTCTGCCGCCGCCACGTCGCCTTCGTCCCGTTCTCCACCTTCGGCAGGATCGGCCTTGCCCGCCACCTCACCTACTTCACCCGCTTCACGATGGGTACCGCCGGCCTCGCCCTCCTCCTCTTCCTCCCCAGAGGCATCCTGGCCCGCTTCGAAGGTTCCGGCAACTACAACCTCCTCACCTTCGCCCACTACGCCCTGGTCGGCCTCTGGGTTACCCTCGGTGCCCCCTGGCTCTTCCGCCTGACCCGCCTCAGCGAAAGCAACGTCATCCACTACGAGGAATACGATTGAGGCCGAAGCCGGGAATCGAAGTCGATAATGAGGGGGGCCAAGCCCCCCTGAGCCGGAGCCCCGCCTTGCGGGTCTCCGGCTACCCCCCGAGCGGGGTTCCACCCCGCAACGCCCCGCCCGCAACGCCGATCCAATCTGCCGAAGGCAGATTGGATTTGGAGTTTTGCGAAGCAAAACTCCAACCCCATCATCCTTCGGATGATGGGGCATCGGCCGAATCGGGAATCTCTTACGGGGATTCCGCTCCCATAGCGGCTTTTGCGACACAGCCGGGCCGCAGTGCGCTCACCTTGATTCGCTGTTCCGGGGCGGAAAGTCCGGAACTTCTTGCCGGCATCTTCTCCGCTCCGGGCAAACTCCTGGCCGCCACCGGCAACAGCATCGTCTACGGCTGGATACTGGGACCGGGCCGGCGGAGGATCGACCAGGTTCTGGTCTCCGTTTTCCGCGCGCCGGCAAGCTACACGGGCGAAAATTCCCTGGAAATCTCCTGCCATGGGGGAACGGCCGTGGGCCGGGCGGTGATGGCCGTCCTGCGGGAAGCCGGCTTTCGGGACGCGCTGCCCGGCGAGTTCACCTTCCGGGCCTTCCTTAACGGCAAGCTGGACCTTACCCGCTGCGAGTCGGTGATGGAACTGGTTTCCGCCCGAACCGACCGCGCGAGGGGCGGGGCCGTAAACCGCCTTTCCGGAACCCTCGCCGCCGAGATCGACGACATCAAGACCGCCCTGGTGAGTGTCCTGGCCGGTGTCGAAGTCTTCCTCGATTACGGCGAGGACGAGTTTGACCCGGCCGATCCCGGAGCGGACCTTTCCCCGCTGCCCTCCCTGCTTGCCCGGCTGGAACGGCTTTGCGAGTCCCGGAAGCGGGAGCGGATCGTGCAGGAGGGAATTCTTGCGGTAATTGCCGGCCGGCCCAATTCCGGCAAGTCCAGCCTGTTCAACTTCCTGCTCAAGGAGGAGCGTTCCATCGTTACCGAGCTTGCCGGCACCACCCGCGACTGGATCGAGGCGACCGTTTCCCTGGAGGGCATTCCCGTCCGCCTGGTAGACACCGCCGGCATCAGGGATTCAGGCGATCCGGTGGAAAGCCTCGGCGTGCGGCGCAGTCGGGAACTCCTGGAAAAGGCCGATCTGGTCCTGTACCTCCTGGACGGCGGTGCGGATGTCGCCGAAGGCATTACCGAGGCGGATCTCGCCGCCCTTGCCGAACTTGCCGCTCCGGGCCGTTGTCCCTGCATCGCCGTCTGGAACAAGCTGGACCTCGCGGCCCTTCCGGAATCCGCCCGCCGGCTTCTGCCTCCGGGCATCGACTTCCTCGGCGTAAGCGCCAAAACCGGCGAAGGCATTGCCGGCCTCGGCCGTACCGTAGCAACCCTGGCCGGCAGCCCCGAACCGGAATCCCCGGACGACGGTTCCCTTGCCACGCTGGGCACGGCCCGCCAGGAATCCCTGGTCGCCTCCGCCGCCGTCTCCCTCAAGGAAACCCTGGAACTGGCCGCTGGGCGGCAACCCCCGGAACTCGTCGCCGGATCCTTGCGGGAGGCGATCGACCTGTTGGGAGAAATCACCGGCGAGGTTTCCACGGCGGACATTTTGCAGGAGATGTTCGGCAATTTCTGCCTGGGGAAATAAGGCGGCATCGGCTCAACCCGGTTTTGGCAGGTCAAGCCGGTCCCCTAATCCAAACCTTGGCATTGGGCAAGTTCAATGCCAAGGTTTGGATCACTTGACATTGACGACGAAGATCACTTCCGGTCGGGCATTACCATGATTGGAATTGTTGAACTGCCCCGCACCGTAGCGCATGCTGAAAACATGCCGGCCGGGAACGGTATCTTCCGTGATGTTCAGCACAAGTTGTCCGGTTGCATGGAAAGCTCCCTGGTCATAGTCCACGAACGATTTTTCCTCGACCACCTCAATCTTTGTGTCCGTTTCGAAAAATACCGAGGGAGCGGGATCACTAAAGCCGGCATTCTCGTTGATGTAGAAGTATTTGCGAGGCACGGGGTTCATCAAAAGCGCGTTGACGTTTATCGGCAGGGTAACCTCGCCCTGGCCCTTGGTCACGGTAAGCACCCCGTTCAACGAGCCGTCCTCGGGGCCCATCAAAATGAAGGGAGGAAAGGGCGGCCACTCCGCGGTCATCGTAAAACCGGCGTTCAGGTCGTTCACCCGGATCACCGGGTGTCGGGGCTTAATTTTCTCTGCAGCGATGGAAAGGGGAAAGCCGGTCATGCCAAAGGTGCCCGAACCGGTACCGTCGGCCCTCACCTCGAACCTTGCGATCGTCTTCATACTCAACCCGGCAGGGATTCTGTCCTCAGTATCTCCGCCACCGGGCAGTTGTACGTTGGACTGGATGTCCGGGTGGAGGAAGCGGGCGTCGAGGATGAGGTTTACAGGATCGTCATAGGTGATGGATACCCCACAGTAAAGGATAAAGCCCTTTTCCTCGTCCTCCACCGGTCTCGTGTGGGTAACCGTCAGTTCCTGCACGTACAGCTTGAACCGGCCGTACACCTCGGAATTGTTGCCGAATTCCATCCTGACGTCGTAAACGCCGGCCGGGGTTCCGATGGCGGTGGACAGTTCCAGGTTGCCGGTCCCCGTTCCCGTTCCCGCATCGTAGCCGACCGAGCCGGCAACGGTAACGCCCGAAGGCAGGCCGCTAAGCTTTAGCTCCCCGGTGCCGTTCCCGAAGTTGAGGTTCCCCGTCCCGTCGTACTGGACGACGCTTACCGGCATGGTCCTTTTGCCCGCCACCCCGGCCTGGAACGCCGTATGATTGTAGGCCTGGCTGACTTCCAGCGAGCGTACCTGCAGCTCGATCCGGGTCTGCGCCCTGCCGTCGTCGAAGGCCACGATCATGGGGTACTTTCCGGCCGGAACGTCGGCATCGACAAAGAAGGTCAGGTCGCCGGAGCCGGAATTGTTGGCGTTGCTGTAGCCGATCAACCCGCTGATGAGGATGCCGGCGGGCATCGTGCCGGTTTCCGGATTCACCCGAATCTGCGAGGGGGCGTCGGTACCGAAATCCAGGTAGCCGTTCCTGCCGCTAAAGTTTTTGATGTCGATCTTTACGTCCAAGCGGCCGCCGGGACGCCCATTCTGCACCGTTCCCCGCACCGAGCCGGCCGAAATCGACGCCCGGCCGTAGACCAAAAGGTCGAACTCGCCCTCGGTGTTGCCGCGATCCGACCGTATCTTAACCGTGTACTTCCCTTCCTTAACCTCGGGGGCCGCATTCAGGGCGAGTATCCCGTCCCCGAGCTCCCGCACGGAGTCGTACTCGAGGAAGGATTTGCCGTCCACGGAAACGCCGACCGGAAGGCCCGTTACCTGCAGGTCGGCGGAAGCGCCCGTACCGAAACTCAGATTATCGCCGATATGGAAGCCGTCAAGCATCACCGGAATCTCCACGGACAGGCCGGATTCGCCCTCCTGCAGCGTTCCCTCCGGGTGCCCTATCTTGAACTTGGCCGTCGGGCGCACCCGCAGGAAGAAGGTGGTGGAAATCCCGCCGTTTTTCGTCCTTATGGTAACCTGCTTCGTCTCCACCCGAACCTGCTTGTTCGCCGTAAGCTTCAGCGTCCCGGTACCGAGGTTTGTCCCGTTATGATCGACGGAGGAACTCGGGTCTACCGACACGTTCGCGGGAAGTCCCTCCACGATAAGGTCGGCCCCGGAGCTTGCGTCCCCGAAGGTCAAAAGGCCCGCCGGATGGTAGCCGCTAAAGGTAACCGGAATTTCTGCCTCGCCGCCGACGTTCTCCTGTATGGTGCTGGAAAAAATCCCCGCGTCCAGCCCGGCGCCGGGTTGGACCATCAACTGGAAGGTATCCATGATAAGGCCCATGCTGGAGCTGATCGAGACGGTGCGGGGGCCGGAATGGAGATCCGGGCCCGCGGTAAGGTGGAGTATCCCCTCGCCGTACTCGCCGGCATGATCGACGTAGGAATCGGGAGCTATCTGGATGTCCTTGTCCAGGCCCAGGACGTACAGGTCGGCCCCGGAGTGGTCGCCCAGGCCGAAGGTAAGGTGGCCGCTGGGCTTGTGGTATCCCTCTATGATGACCTTGACCGTAACCTCTCCCCCGACGCCGGCCTGTATCAGACCCTCCGGCTCTCCGGCTATCAGCACGGTCCCGTCCGAGACCAGGATCGTAACCTCCACCTTGGTGGAGCCGGTCCGGGTGGTAACGGTAATGGGGTACATGCCTTCTTCGGCGTCCTTGTCGCCGATCAGGTTGAGGTTGCCCACGCCGGAGGCCGCCGGCCCGTAGAAAAAGTTGGAGGAACCGAAAGTTACCGATTTGGGAACGCCGGTAACGATAAGGTCCGCGCCGGAACCCGGTTCGCCGAAGCTCAGGCTGCCCGGCGGATCGTAGAAACCGGATATGTTGAGGGGGACGATCACCAGGCCGCCAATACCCTTCCGGATAACGCCGTCCGGCAACCCTGCCCCGAGGTGGGTTCCCACCGGGCCGAAAACCGTGGAAAGCAGGCTGCCGTGACCGACCTTTACCGCGACGGCCATGAGGTAACGGCCAAGGTCGGCCCGCTGGGTAAGGTAGGTTTGTTCGGTGGCCCCGAGAATGGGAACGAATTCCTCCGGGTTGTTCGGTTCGGACCTCAACCACTGGAAGAAGAAGCCGTCGTAGGAGTCAATCTCCGCCGGTTCGTCGATCCTGCCGAGGTCCTCGAAAATGCGGGCCCGCAACTCTTCCTTGACGTCCGGATAGCCCTCGACCTTGAGGACGAGGCCCTGTTCGTTGATGTCCGGGGTCTCCTCGGTAACCGGCAGGGTTGCTATGGGGGACGGCCTTGAGATGATGCCGCCGTTGTATTCGCTGTGAAAGGCCACCACCATGAGGCTGGCACCGAAATCATCCTCGCCGAGGTCGTACTCCTGCCCCCTTACGTCAGTTGCCTTCGAATCCCCGCCCTTTTCCCTGCGCCACTGGTACGTGTCCGGGCCGGACCCGTAGCGTCGCTGCAGGTCGCTGGTGTTGGCGACGAGCGTGTCCCCTCCCAGGACCGGCCCTTTCCAGGATGTCGCCCGGATATCCCCCTTGACGATGGAGACGACGTCGATACTGATACTGCCGACGATATTGGGATTGCCCAGGCTGTCGTCCGGCTCGGTAAAGCAGGCTCCGAAAAGGGTCGCGACGAAAGCCGCGACAAGGACTGCCGATAACGGTTTAGATGATCCAAGCCTGCGGATAGGCGTTTTCATGGTTTCCAGCTCCTTTAAGAAACATTTTTTTACATGTCGATACCGGGCGAGGTATACGGAAATCCGCCCCAAGCGCTACGCCCGGAATCGCCTCACATAATAACTATAGTACTTCCGGCCCCAAACCGCAAGAGTTTACTGATCGATGTCGTTGATTTGCAAAAAATCTGCCATCCATGCCTTGACAGATCGTCCAATCTGCCGAAGGCAGATCGTCCAATCTGCCAAAGGCAGATTGGACTCGGAGTTTTGCGAGGCAAAACTCCACTCCGGCAGTTTTCAACTGCTGGCATTTCTTGGCTTGGGGATTCTCCGGCTGCCGGCAAAACCGTTGTTCCCGGCCTTAATCCCGGGGAATCCTGGTTCCGTCGATGAAGGTATGCAGAACGTTGGTCGTGCCGTCCGGGATACAGCCATCGGTCCAATCTGCCTTCGGCAGATTGGACTCGGAGATCGGCTCGATCTACCGTAGGCAGATCGAGCCGCCTCCACTCCGGCAGTTTTCAACTGCCGGCATTTCTTGGCCTGGGGATTCTCCGGCTGCCGGCAAAACCGTGG
>WQZW01000043.1 GCA_009780545.1 Treponema sp. | reverse complement strand
GCCAGGCGATGCAGAACGAGTCGTATTCGCCGAAGGAGGCGAATTTATCCCAGGCATCGTCCACTCCGGCAACCTTCGTGCTGTTCGGTCGGTACAGAGGATTTTTTAACTGCATGTTGTACGGGGGATCGGCAAAAATAAGGTCGATGGAATTGTCGGGGATTTTTTTTAGTTCCCCGACGCAGTCTCCAGTAATGACGGTATTTATCCGCATAGGTTCAGTGTAGGCCGGCGGTCTTTTTCTGTCAATGGATTCCCCGTCCAAAAAATCAAACCGGGTTCCGCCTGATGAAGTCGGCGACTTCGTCGGCCATGCCGAAGGCCAGCGAGGTTACCGTGTCGGCACAGCCGTAGTAGACGGCCAGCCGACCGGTGTCGCCGTCAACAAGGGCTGCACAGGGAAAAGTGACGTTGGGAACGTCGCCCGCAAGCTCGTAGGGTTCCCGGGGGGCGATCATGTAGGGGCGGCTGCGGGCGATGACCTGCCAGGGTTTGTCCAAGTCCAGGAGTGCGGCACCGAAGGAATAGACGAAACCGTTGCAGCTGGTCAGCACGCCGTGGTAGAACAAAAGCCAGCCCTCGCTCGTTTCGATGGGTGCGGGGCCGGCGCCGACCTTGGTGCATTGCCATGCGCTCTGCGAAAAATGCGCCGGCGACATTACGTGCCGGTGCCGGCCCCAAAATTCGAGATCGGGACTTTCCGAGTAAATGATGTCGCCGAAAGGGGTGTGCCCGGAATCGCTGGGCCTCGTCAGGATCGCGTAGCGGCCGTTTATTTTTCGGGGGAATAGCACGCCGTTGCGGTTGAACGGCATCGTGACGTTTTCCATCATGTAAAATTTTTTGAAATCGTCCGTGTAGCCAAGGCCGATGCAGGGTCCGTTGTACCCGTTGCACCAAATGACGTACCACCGGCCCTCGATAAGGACAACCCGCGGATCGTACTTGTACTGCGAGTCCGGGATGTCGTGGTGGCACTTGGCGAACTCTATCGGCCGGTCCTCGACGGTCCAGTCGATGCCGTCGGGGCTCGTTCCGGCGTGGATGTTCATGCGGCGGGAAGTGTCGTCGCAGCGGAACACGCCGGCGAAACCGTCGCCGAAGGGAACCACGGCACTGTTGAAGATGCTGTTCGAGTTCGCCGTAAGGTCGCGCCGGATTACCGGGTTGCCGGAATAACGCCAAAGCGGGCTGTCGCCCCGATCGGTTTTCGGCCTCGGCTCCCAAGGGATGTTGGGAAGCGGATCGGCATCTTTAAGGATGTTCATATCTATTTATACAGGAGATTGGGTCGGGGAGTCAAGCCGGCAGATTTCGGCCTTTGCTAAGGAACGTGTTTTGGGTAAAGGCGGGGCGTTACGGGGCAGCGCCCCGTTCGGGGGGTAACGGAAGCCCCGCGGTAGTGGGTGTCCCACTACCGCGGGGGTGGAGTGAAGGGGGGCTTGGCCCCCCTCATTATTCTTTGTATTCATTTTAGCACATACCGAATCTTGACCTTGCTTTCTAGTTGTGGCATACTTGTTAACGGAGGTATCAAATGGTCGAGATCGTGAAGTCGTACCGGCAGAGCATGCCGGCGATGCGGTTTGTCGGGAAGCGGTACACCGACGCGGATCGGGTGGACGGGCATTTCGGAGCGTTGTGGCACGAGTGGATTTCCAAGGAGTGGTTCGACGTCATCGCAAAAAAGGTCGTGAAAAAGGCCGGTTGGGAAGACGAGGAATCGCCTGTCGGCCTGATGTGCGGGAACGGCGGAATGTTCGAGTACCGGATCGGGCGTTTCGTGCCGCCGGGAACCGAGGTGCCGGCAGGTTTTACGAGCCTTGATTTTCCGGAGCGGGAACTCGGCGTGTGCTGGCTGTACGGCAACGAACGGGAGCTTTTTATGCGCGAGGAGGAATGCGCGAAAAGGCTTGTCGGCGAGGGCCATAAGCTGGCCGGCGATTATTGTTTCGAGCGTTACGGCCATCCCCGTTTTGTCGTGCCGGACGAAAAGGGGAACGTAATTCTCGACATCTGCTTTTTTCTGGAATAGGGGTTTGTCGGGAACCGCCGTTTTCGTAGATCGGCGGTTTCCTAGCGACAATGCCCTTCAATAATACCGTCAACATCGGCGATGTTAAAAGAAGTAGCGCATCCCCATTCACCGTATTCCTTTATGGCGTTCACCGTTTCCACCCACTCGTCAAGGGTGCGGCGTTTTTCCTTTTCCTGCGGGCTGTCCTGTCCCTTGACTTCCAGCACCAGCGTTTTGCCGTTATTCAGTTTGATTAAAAAGTCGGGGTAGTAATAATGCGGAATGCCCGCGTAGGTGTACAGGATACCGAACCCAAGGTGATCGTTTTTGGCAAATGCCGTTACGGCGTGATTTTTCTCTATTTTGTAAGCCTCGGTGGCTTCCCATGCGCTGTCGAACACGCAATGGCCGATGTGCGATTTTTCAAGCGGTTCGCGGTGTTTCAAAGTCCACCAAGTCGGCATATCGCCCGTCGAACGGATTTTTTTTGCGGGATTGAAATGCGGCACAAGCCGCATAGCCGTCCGGCATTCGATAAACTTCCACAGATGATTGACGATTTGGTTCATGTTGAGCATGTACATGATTTTTCTTTTTAGCGGATCGTTGCCGGCAAACGCTGTCGGTTCGATTAGTATCCTGCCGGATTCAAGGTAGCGTTCGACCCAACGAAACACCTGTCCGAGCAGCGCATACGGCGTACCTTTTTCTTTCCAGCTTGACTGCATGGCTTCGTAGACACGGGCGGAAGTCCTGAAAATAATTTCCTGCATCCTCAAGTGCTTTTCCAGTCTCTCAAGATCGATGTGCGTACATTTTGTCAGGTCCGGTTTCCCGTCGATAAACGGCGCGACGTCGGCACTTAAGCGGGTCGTGGAGGCATCAAGAACGAGCGGTTCAATTGTGTCGATAGCGACATGCAGGCGCGGATTTAGTTCATGATCGATGCGTACGATATTCGGCCAAGTGATTTCATATTCGGCCTTGTCGGGATTTACCTGTACCGGATATTTTGGGCGGCCTTTTTCCTCTTCGCCGCCCGAACCTTCATAGGGCAGAAAAGAAAACGGAATGCCAAAAATATTTACATATTCGGGGGAATACAAACCGTTTTCCCCGATCTCGTAGGACGAACGGCGAAGTCCCCGCCCGATAACCTGTTCGCACAGAAGCTGGCTGGAAAATGCCCGCAGTCCCATAATATGCGTTACGGTTTTTGCGTCCCATCCTTCGGTGAGCATGCCGACGGAAATCACGTTGCGGATTTGTCCGCCGGCTTTTCCCGCCTGCCCGACCGTGTTTACCGTTTCCCGCAGCAATGCCGTATGGTCTTTGGCGGAAACATTTTCTTCCTCCGCTTTTTCCAGTATCTTTGAATCGATGCGGAGCAGGCGCTCCGTTCCGCTCAGCTCGTCGGCGTGGATATGCCCGTGCTTGAACGCATATTCTATGCGGGCCGCCGTTTCGGTGCGGTTCGCCACGGTTATCATGACAGGCGGAACATCGGCATTTGCCGCCTGCCACTCTTTGTATTTTTCAAGCCAATCCGCCGCCAGCAGGTTGTACGCCTGAATGACAAGATCGGGAAGCGGCGTTTCCGGTTCCGCGCTGCCGGCGATATTATCCCTGACTGTGTCGTCCATGTAAATATGGTAAAGTTTTGAGCGAAATGTTTTTGCATCGGGCACGTTGTCGTCCCGAACCACGACGCGGGGCGTTTTCACAAGCCCGGATTCGATGCCGTCGTTAAGGCCGAAGTCGCTGACTATCCATGTAAAAAGCGCTTCCGAATCGTTTTTCTTGCCGGACGGCGCAAAGGGCGTTGCGGAAAAATCATAGCAGGCGGCAATGATTCTGGCAGAATGAATACGGTCAAGGCCGCTTACCCAGACCGTCGCCTGCCTTTCGGCATCCTTGTCAAGGCCCGACAGTTTTTCCTTTGTCTCCGGATTCCGCCGCCATGCGTGATGAGCTTCATCGTTGATAACAAGAATATCCCCGGTTTTCGAGATTGCGCCCAAAACCTGGCGGGCGTAGGCCTCGTTACTTTTGGGGCCCCGCTTGTCCACCGATTTCCTTTTCCGCAGGGCATCCTCGTCGTCCCATGCAAGCATCTGCCAATTGCTGATAACGACTTTTCCTTGATGCAGTTTATCGTACAGCGAAGGCGGCACGACGTTAAACTCGATGTAATAATTATTCCCGCCACCCGTCTGCAAAACCTGCAAACGATTTCGCACGGTAATCCCCGGCGTAACAATGAAAATGTTTTTTGAGAACCGGTTATCCTGCGTGTAGGAAACTTTGTTGCATACCTGCCAGGCGATGAGCATAGCCATTACGGTTGTTTTCCCGCCGCCGGTGCAAAGCTTGGTGCATATACGTCTGAACGCCCCGCCGTCTCCCTTGATTTCCACCCCGGCCTTTTCCGCATCGGGAGCTTCGGTGAGCCAGATGATCGTTTCGATTGCGTCCAACTGGCAAAAGAAAAACGGATAGCGGCGGGCTTCTTTTGTGTGCCAATGTTCCAGCAGTTTTCGGGTAACACCGGTAATTCCGGGATAATTGTTTTCCCGCCACGCCTTTACCCGTTGCCGTATTTCGTTTACCAGCGGTATCTGCCTGAATTCGCCCAGGTCTTCGTCTCGGTTTCCTCCCTGCCCCGCGATAATGTAGCCCGCCGATCTGCGGCCCGCGATACGATCAAAGGATTGGGTGTTTTCATCGTATTTCCAATGTTCCTTCGGTTCTTCGTAGGGGGAGTTGATGATGAGGCGGTCGATTGTTTTAGCCATTTGTTTTACCCGAACCGTCCCGCAACAGTTTTGCGTTTTTCTTTTCTATCATTGCCGCAAGCTGTTTTTCCGTAGGCAGAATCGTTTTGTACTTTGACGCAAAAATTTGCTTGCTTTCGCTCAGCACCGAATACTTAACGATAGTTTCATCTTTTTCAGTGCAAAGAATTATTCCCAGCGTCGGGTTGTCGTCTTCCCCTCGTTTCAGCTCGTCAAACATTCGGACATACATTTCCATTTGTCCTACATCCTGATGTTTGAGTTTGGATGTTTTCAAGTCTATCACGACAAAACATTTCATCAAATAATTATAAAAAACGAGGTCGATGTAAAAATGGGAAGTTTCCGTGCTGATCCGCATTTGGCGGGCAACGAAGGAAAAACCCTTGCCAAGTTCAAGAAGGAAACTTTGAAGGTTGCTGATTATGGTTTTTTCCAGTTTCGTTTCTTTCCCTGTCATATCTTCGGGGACATCAAGAAATTCCAATATGTAAGGATCTTTTATGAAATCCAGCGTTTTTTCTTTTTTCTTAACGATTTTGCCTGCCGAAACCGCCGATCTTTTTTGCGTGGAAAGCAGTCTGCGATAATAGCCGCTTCTGATATTCCGTTCCAGAATTTTTACCTGCCAGTTCTGTTCGCTGGATTCGGTTATGTAGTAGTTTTTTTCGGCGGTATTTTCGATACGCATTATCACGCACCAATGCGACCAGGTCAAATTTTCTAGATTCGCTAGATCGGAACTAGCGAATTCAAGCCCGTTGGGAAAACTAAGGTAAAACTGCCTGAAGTTTCTGATGTTCGCTTCGGAAAATCCCCTGCCCAGCATATCGGTTAGATAACGTGATAATTTTACGATAAGGTATTCCCCGTAATCGGCGCGGCTTTGTCCCTTCTGTTCATGCTCGACGATCCGTTTGCCGATCTGCCAGTTCGTCTGTACCATCACCGTATTGACGGCCCTGTAGGAGGTTTCCCTGGCGGTGTTCAGCAGGACGGAGATTTCCGTAAAAAATTGTTTGTCCTGTTTTGCCCGTGTGATTTTGCCTTCGGCTTTTTTAGCCATGTGTGCCACCTGCGTCGGCGGCGATGGGAATTACCTTCAGGCTTTCTATCCCACGGTCGTCCACGATCTTGACGGCGATAACGGTATTGTCTTTTACGGCGAAGGGCAGGGATTCGCGGCCGCGGTATTTTTCGATAAGGTCGCCGTTGATTTCCGCCTTTAAGGTTTTTGCCAATCGGTCCCAGCCTTCGTTTTTTCCTTCCATCGGGAAAAACACCTGCCGCGGTTCGATGCACATTCCGTCGTAATCGGTATCCAGCATCCACATGGCTATTTTGTCGACCCCGCCGGAATTGACAATCCCTTGCTTTATATCGTAATAGTCGAAACCGTTCACACTGACTACGTATTTGCCCGCATCGGTACCTTTTTCGATTTTGGCCAGTTCCACGTCCGGCTGTCCGATAAGCCAGAAACTTTGATCCGTGGAAATTTTCTTTTTAAGATCGCCGGTCATCAGGTCGGGGTTCATCTGGACTTTAAGCAAAACAACTCCGGGCCATTTTGTTTCGTCGATATTTTTTGCCGCGGTGGGATCAAACTGAAAGGCCGCGAAAATGATGAGAGCGGGGGCCGGCCTAAGATTTTCGGCTTCGTCCAACGCCTGTTTTACCATACGGACGTCGAGGGTGCGGTTTTCCCCGGCGAAGCAGATTGCGGCGGCGCGCTTGTCGGTCGTTTCCGCCGAGGCGTGCAAAAACCTTGTTCCCTCCGAAGTCTCTATTCTGGAAAAACCGATTCTGTTCCCGCCCCTGACCAGTATGCCGGTTGCCTTTAGCTGCTCCATCCAGTCGGACTGTTTTTTTGCGGAGTTTTCGTGGAAGAACGGCGCGGGACTTTCGTCGTCGTTTTCAAGCGGTCTTACCACGGGGGCGGGAAGGGCTTCCACGGTGAAGGGGCCGGAAATGCGGACTTTCCGCTTTTCGGTTTCCGGCTGGTCGTACAGCGTTTCGTGTTCCGGCGGCTCGTTGTTCGCGATGGACTTCAACGTAACGTGCGGAACGGTTTTGTAGACAAAGCCGCCCGCGACTCCCTGTTCCGGGCGGGCGAGTTTGTAATAGTCGAAAACCGCCGTCATAAGCCGCTTTTTGGCAAGGGTTACGGCGATGCGGGAAGTGTCGCAGGTTATCCAGCGGCGGCCCCACTGCTCGGCAACGTAGGCCGTGGTTCCGCTCCCGCAGGTGATGTCCAGCACGAGATCGCCGGGATCGGTGGTCATGAGGATACAGCGTTGGATGACGTAGGTAGATGTTTCTACAACATACCTCATATCAGCCGCACCATATGTGTCATGCCAAAGATTAGTGTACTCATTATATGGAAAATCATCGAAAAATCTTATATAGCGGATAGTATTCCCGCTCTCTGTTATTCGCCCTTCATTTGCTAATTTATGAAGTCCATCAATAGATGTTTTCCAATGGCTTTTTGCATTAGGTTCATATGTTTTTCCCTTAAAAGTAAAAGAATAATCGGTAGTATCTACACGCCCATCAGATTGTAATGATGTTGCTTGAAATAGCTTTGCACCTTTAGGGACTTTTGTAATATCATCCTTTTCTTCCATTGAAAGATTTCTCATGTTACCATCAGGTAACAGTAATTTGTTGTATTGACTATCTATATTTGATGATTTTTTATAGTACAATTTATTGAATTTTAATGTGTCAATTTTCTTAGCATACATTACAAGATAATCAGCAATAACACCAATCGTATTTGATGCGATGCTCCCTGTTTTTCTAAAGGTAATCATGCTTACAAAATTCTCCGCACCAAAAACCTCGTCGCACAGGCAGCGCACCAGATGGACGTTCTCGTCGCTGATCTGCACGAAGACGCTGCCGGTATCGGACAGCAGTTCCTTCGCCAGAAGCAGCCTGTCCCGCAGATAGGTCAGGTACGAATGTATCCCCAGTTCCCACGTGTCCCGAAACGCCTTTATCGTCTCAGGCTCGGACGACAGATCTTCGTCCTTTTTGTCCTTCACGTCCCGCTTGTTGACGAAGGGCTGGAAGTTGGAACCGTATTTGATTCCGTAGGGTGGATCGACGTACACCGTCTGCACCTGGCCGGCCATTCCCTCTTTTTCCAAAAGCGAGTTCATGATCACCAGGCTGTCCCCGGCGATAAGTCGGTTCGTCCATTTGTCCTTGTGCTCGTAGAATTCGAGGGCTTTGTTGCGGCGTTCGGCCCGTTCTGTGTCCGACTCGAAAAGCCAGCCCTGCGGAGCGTCCGGGCCATCGTCCCCGGCCTGCACGGAGCGGATTATCTTGTGGGGTTTTATGCTTTCGTGGATGTGGATGGACGAGGTCGGCACGGCAAAGGATGCGCCCTCGGTTTTGCCCGCCCATTGCAGGGCCGGTTCCAGGTGCGGGTCGTACCGGTATTTCCCCTCCCGGTTTTCCTCGGTGTCGAACCGTGCCATGCCCACCGGCGGAATGTTGGCCCGGTCGTGTTCGTCGTGGGTGTAGGCGTCTATGTCCCTGCGTCCGCTACGGCCGTCGTTGCCTTTGGGCATCGGTTGTCTCCTTGCTGGGGTTACTCTAGCATGGTTCCCGGCCGGAAGGCAATTGCTCGGGGATCGCTCCGCTACGCTCGCAATGGTCGAAACCCGTGGCCGCAACGATAGACACGGTAAGTCGAAACCGGGTATACTGACGGTATGGGAAAAATACTTTGGCCGCTTTTGCCGGCGGTTTTTTTGGGGTTGGTCTCCTGTGCCACCGAAATAGGCGGGTCGCTGCGGGCGGACGGGAGCGCGGATCTGGACATTTCGGCGGAGG
>WQZW01000042.1 GCA_009780545.1 Treponema sp. | reverse complement strand
GTTCGGTCTGTACCGGGAATGGTACCGGGGCACGGGGAATCCCCAGATGCTGGTGAAGGATATTAGGAGGAGCGATGAAAAAAAGGAATGATGCCGAGGGTCGGTCGATCCGCCCGCACCCGGCCTTTTTTGTTACGGTCGTTTTGGCCGCCGTTGCAGTTTCGGCCGCGGTTGCCCCGGGCCTTGCCGTAAGGAGCCCCGAGGCCGGAAACGGACCGTTCCCGCCGGCCCTTCCCGCCGAAGCCGAGTCATGGGAAGATGCAATCGAGAAAATCGAACCGCAGGCTCTCCGCTACATCCTTATCCCCGAGAACCCGACCCCCGGCGAGCCTGTTACCATAGCGGTGCATGGGGTCCCGGCAAATTCGCTTGCCTTTGCCGTCCTGATGTCCGGCGACCGCAGGCTGGGCAGGGCGACGTTCTTCCGGGTGGCCGGCCGGGCCGGGGGGACCGAGGTGCTGGCAACCATACTTACCGTTCCGGCGACGGTGAGCCAGAGTCGGCTGTCCGTCAACCTGACGGGGCCGGCCGGCATTCTTGCCGAAATCCCCCTGGAGCTTGCCGAACGGGAATTCCTCTCCGAGACCATCCGCCTGAATCCCCAGCTTACCGGGATCATCACCGACGCGAGCCCGGAACGGACCGCCGAGTCCGAGCATCTCTGGGCCGTATTGAACAGGGTGGGCGAGGAAGCCTTCCATTTTGACGCCTTCATCCCTCCGGTGGAATCCACCCGCAGGACCAGCCACTTCGGTTCCCGCCGGGTTTTCGTCAATGCCGACGGCAGGCGCAGCACGTCGATCCATGCCGGCGTGGACATAGGCGTTCCCACCGGGACCGAGGTGCATGCCTCCGGGGCCGGACGGGTGGTGATGGCACGGGAACGCATCATCTCCGGCAACACGGTGATGGTCGAGCACCTGCCCGGCATCTACTCGCTGTACTATCACCTGGATTCCATCGCCGTAAAGGAAGGGCAGACCGTGGCCCGGGGTGCCGTTGTCGGCCTCTCCGGTTCGACCGGCCTTTCCACCGGCCCCCACCTGCATTGGGAGGTACGGGTTTTCGGCGAAAATACCGACCCGGACGCATTCCTTGCCCGACCCCTTATTGACAGGGAAGCGATTTTGGGTATGCTGGAAGAAGGAAACTGAGGAACGGTAGTTCCTGACCATAATCTTTACCCTCGGGAAAGGAGGTGATGTTTTTTGGCTTACATCGTCATCGACGACGGCGAGATACTGGAAAAGGCCATCAAGCGTTTCAAGCGCATGGTGGAAAAGGAAGGTATCATCCGCGAGTACAAGAAGCGGGAATATTTCGAGAAGCCCTCTACCATCCTTAACCGGAAGAAGAAGGCCATCGCCCGCAAATTGATGAAGAAGACCCGCAAGGGCCGTCCGGAGTATTGACAGATCGGCCGGTCGTTCGTATTTCCGGGCGACCGGCTTCGTTTCCTTATGGCAGAATACCGAATTGGCAGAACACGGCATTAACCCGACAAAACTCCTCAGACTGGGCTTTTTCCTCCCGTTGCTTGCGGTTTCCTGCGCGACAGGACTCGGGGCGCAACAGGGCGAACACCGCTTTGACGAGGTACGGAGTTTCGGGGCGATCGCCGACGTGGTCCCGAGCTGGAATCCCCTTCCGGCTTCCGGCGGGAGGGAAGAGGCCGGCATCGCCTACCTTGCCGGCAGGACCGCATCCCCCAGGCTGGAATTCCATGCAGTGCGGATCGACCTTGCCGATCCTTCCCTTAGGGTACTGGTATCGGGCGGCGAGGACTCGCTGAGCATGAAGGTAAGCACCTTCGTCAGGGAGAACGGGCTGCTCGTGGGAATCAACGCCCTGCCCTTCGAACCTTCTTCCGGAAGGGAAGGGGAGGAGCGGAACAATATCGGGATCATCATCTCCGAACGGAGCCTTATCTCCTTACCCCATCGGGACTTCGATGCCTTGGTCTTTTTCGAGGACGGCCGGGCGCGGATCATGGCCCAGCGGGAAATCGCCTCGGTCCGGGACGTGGTCCATGCCGCCGGGGGCTTCAGGCGCATACTCCAGGACGGCGAGCCGGTGGCCAGGGTACGGGGACTCGAACCCAAGCATCCCAGGAGCGCGACCGGCATTTCCCCGGACGGCCGCTTCCTGTACCTCCTCGTCATAGACGGCCGGCGTTCGGCCAGCGTCGGGGCCACCGAGGAGGAAACGGCCCTGTTGATGAAGGCGCTGGGTTCGGGCGAAGCGTTGAACTTAGACGGCGGCGGCTCCAGTTCCCTGGCCCTGCGTCTTGCCGACGGCCGGGTACGGGTTATGAACACCCCGGTCCACTCGGGGATTCCGGGAAGGGAACGTCCTGTCGCCGGTTCCCTGGGAATAGGAAGGAGCGGATATGCCGTCAGATAGGAGACTGGTTCTGTCGTTCCTCGCCCTCTTGCTTTCCGCCGGCTCGCTCGCCGCCCAGAATCCCGCTCCCTACGACGATCTTGCCGGCCTTGTCGGGTTGCGGCTGGACGCCCTCGTCGAACGCTTCGGCATTCCCGGTTCGGTCGAGGTGGCAAGGGGGGAAGAACCCTGGCAGGACGACGTCGTCTTCACCTATCCCCAGGGCGATTTCTACCTGCACCGGGACCGGGTCTGGCAGATAGGCCTGAAGGCGGCTCCCGGGATGAAGGTCGGGGATCCGGAGGCCGTGGCCTTCCTTATCTTCGGGGTGGATTCCTCCCGGCACGAGGGAATGTTGATCCTTCCCCTGCGTCCCCCGATGACCTCAGGCTGGCCGGTGGCCCTGCGGGTCAATCTGGTCGGCGGAAGGATAGCGGCGATCTTCGTCTACAGAACCGATTTCTAAAGGCGGGAACGGGCCTAACTGCCCTCCGGAATCGTGATGTCCAGCAGGGAATGCTCGGTTCCCTCGCTGGCGAATCCGCGGATGAGTATCTGGAAGGTTTTGGTCATCTCGCCGACGATCGCCGGGGAGTTCCGTTCGCCCAGGGGCAGGCTCGACGCGTCGCGGATGATGTCGGAGAACAAAAGGAGCATCATCTGGACCGCCTTTGCCGAGTCCAGACCGGAATCGAAGATGCCGTCGGCCTTGCACTGCTCGACCATGGCATGGAGCGCGGCAAAGATCGCCCCGATGTGCGGGGACTCGACCTTTCTTCGGTCGTCCGCCGGCCAGCTGTCCAGGTAGCTGCGTATCCTGAAGGCGATGAGCATCTCGTTGCTGCTGCCGAACAGCTTGACATAACCCTGCCAGAGGAAGCGTATCGCCTGCATCCCGGAATGCCCGGATGCAGGGATGGTCTTCAGGTATTCGAAAAAATCGCGGGCGGACTCGTCGCAGATGTCGCCGAAAATCGCCTCCTTGCTGGGAAAGTGCAGGTACAGCGTGGCCTTGGACAGCTCGGACTTCTCGGCGATGTCCTCCATCCGCACGTTTTCCACCCCCCGCGCGAGGATCAGCTCCCTGGTGCAGCCCAGGATCGTACTTCTCCGCATTGTCTTTTCCCGCTCCCGTCGCTCGGTTATTCCCATCCGCTCCTCCTGACTTACCGTCACATTCTATACGTTCCGTCAAAAATACTCAACCGTTGTACTTTCCGCTCCGATCGGTCGGAAAGTATCCTTCGGGTAATCGCATCGGGCCGGAGGAGGGCGGATTTAAGACACGGAAACCGGTAGCGGGAGGACCCGTCCAAGCCGCAGGAGGCAGGTCGGCCTACTGCTTCGTTACCGCAATTCCCCGGGCAAGCAGGTCGACGAGGTCGTCCAGGCGGTACCGGAGGTAGATCCACTGCCCGGCTTCCTCCCAGTCCCGGAGGAGGGTGCCGGAGTTCCGCACGTTCCACAGTTCCTCCGGGAAGGTCCGTTCGGTGTAGTCCAGGTTCCAGTTGACGTTCTCCGCCCGCCGCCTGCGGTCGCCCTCGCGCAGCCAGCCTTCCGGCCTTGCCCTTGCCGGGACAAGTTCCGGAAAGAGCAGCGGGCCGAAACGGGAGCGGAAGGCTTCAGGGCCGGACACTTTCGGGGCGTCGAGGGTAAGCATCCATTCGGAAAGGGCGAGTATCCGTTGGTAGCGGTTGTTCAGGTAGTCCAGGGCGCGGTCGCCTGCGATACGGGTGTCGTAGCGGCGGATCCGGCCGGAACGCAGATGCAGGGGCAGGAACTCCGGGACGGAAAGGACGAAATCGGAATCCCTTTCGAGGAAGGTTCCCCCGCCGAAAAGTTCCAGGGAGAACTCGTTCCAGCCATGTTCGTTGCCGGCAAGGTAGTCCAGCGAGATAAGGGAAAAGTTGCCGTCCCGGTCGGGCATCGTGGCACGGAGGATCAGGTCGGGGAAGCCTGAGATGCCGATCCGCAGCGAGGTTTCGCCCGCGCGGTTCTGCACTTCCCGAACCTCGCCTTCGGGGCCGGCATAACGGGCAAGGGTTTTTTCGGCAAAGGCCGAACCGTCCAACGCGCGTCCGGTTTTTTCCATCAGGGAAACGCAGCCGGTAAGGAGCAGGGCCGGAAGCAGGCAGGTGCAAAGTCCGCGGGTACATTGGCTCTTGGTTGGGGGAATTGCTTTCCGGTAAAGGCGGGGCGTTGCGGGGTGGAACCCCGCTCGGGGGGTAACGGAAGCCAAGCTTTGCCGGTACGCCGGCAAAGTTTGGCTGGAGTGAAGGGGGGCTTGGCCCCCTCCGCTACCAATTGGTTTCCATGACTTGGTACGTTTTTCCTTCATTACTTCCCCCTAAAACGTTATTTTGAAACCCAGCGACGGTACGGGGATGGGTATCTCGTAGTTTGCCGAGAAGGAACTTTGGCTCACTTCGCCTGTGTACTGGTCGAATCGCTGGTTTCCTTGGGAAAGGCCCAGTTGCGAGGACAGCAACCCCAGCACGTTCTCCACGGCGAAGTACAGTTCCCAGCGGGTCAGGCTTCGGGGAGCTCGGCCTCCTCCGAACATCGAAAACTTTACGTCCATCGGCATGCTCGCGCTGGTACGGTTGTTCTCGTCCGGCACCGAAGGCCAGAAGTAGCGGATCACGAAGTAACCGGTCTCTCCCGGAGTATAGACGAAGACCGGGAACACCTGTGGCTTGTCCCCGATACGCCGGGAGAGCTGGACCCCGCTTGCCAGCCCCAGCCGGGCGTAGATGTTGAAGCGGGGAGTCGGCCGGAAGTTGAGTACCAGGTTGAGGTTGTGGAAGCGGTGGTACGAGGGAAAGTACCACTGCGAGCCTCCGGCCCCGGACAGCACCGCCGAGGAGCCGTCCCCGTCCGGATCGAGGTACTTCGCCCAGTTGAAGGAGTAGGAAAGCCAGCCGTCCAGCATGCGGGACTGTACCCTGCGCAGCATCAGGTCCGCTCCCCAGATGCGGCCTATGCCGTCGAAATTGGGCCGTATTTCCGGGTCCCGGTTCGGGCTTACTTCCACCGGAACGTACATCCTGTCGAAGACATGCCGGTAGTAGAACTCCAGGTTCAGGCCGAGTCCCTCAGGAAACGCCAGGTTCATGCCGGCGACCGAAGTCCAGGAACGGTTGGGTCGGATCTCGTCGATCCGGTACTGCTCCTCGGCGGAGAAAATGGCGTTGTTCATCGAGGAGAAAAGGCCGGTACCCAGGGCAAGGTCCATCGATTCCAGGCCGGGGAGGTTGCGGAGGAGGTTGTAGCTGAGGTTGAGCCGCGGATTCAGGACCGGAACCGTTCCCAGCGAGAAGGTCCTTCCCTTGACATGGAAGTGGTCGGCCCGCAATCCAAGCTCGGCCCCCAGCCTCCCTTCCGGGTTTTGCCATTCCAGGAGGGCGTAGGCCGAGGTCGCGAAGACCAGGTTGTGGGCATCAGGGTTGTGTTGCACCGGAAAGCTTACCATTATGGGCAGATTCGAGAGATCAAAATTGCCGTATGCCTGATTGATCTGTTCCCGGATCTCCTCCCGGATATCCGGGGGAAGCTCGTCGAGCCACCGTTGCCAGCGCATCTCCTGCCGTCCGCTCTGGCTGGCCCTGCTGAACATCTCCTGCACCCCGGCCGCGAAGAGCAGGCCGGACCCGAGTTCCCAGTCGAAGTCCGTCCTCCCCTGGACGTTGAACATCAGGTCGGACTGACGGATCAGGCTTCTTGTCGAGTGCAGCCGGCCCCCCAGCGTTCCGACCTCCTCGAAACTCTCGCTCAATATCTCCCCGTCTATCCGCACGTCGGTGTAGCCCAGCCCGGCGGAAAAGCCCAGGAGCATGTCATTCCGGGGATTGTAGGAAAGGCGGCCGGAGGCGAAGCCCTGGTAGTTGGCGTAGTCGAAGTCGGCCTTAAGGTGGCTGTCGATACCCAGGATCTCGCCGTCCTTGTCGTACCGGTAGCTGGTGTCCTCGAAGTTTGCCCCGGTGCCGTCCATTCCCCAGAAAGCGGTTCCGCCGAATTCCAGCCGGTCGGTGAAGCGGTAGTTGCCGGTTACCGTGCCGCTGCGGATGTAGGGCGCCACCCGTATCGAGTTTACCGCCGAAAGGGGAGGGTAGGCTTCGGAAAGCGCCTTGGCCAGGGAGATCACCGGATCGTAGTAGGTAACCCGTGCCATGAACAGTATCCCGCCCCGACCGTAAAGGGGCAGGGAAAGGGCGGCGCTTGCCGCGCTGGAGCTTGCCCCCACCTCAAACTCGGTCTCGGTGGGCGAGGGGGATTTCGACCTGACGTCCAGGAGCCCGGAGATCGTGTGTCCATGCCTGACGGAGAATACCCCGTGGGAAAGTTGGGCGCTTTCCACCATGCGGGGATCGAAGATCGAGAAGCCCCCTCCCCAGTGGAAGGGATTGAAGACGTAAAACCCGTCGAAGGATGCCCGCAGGTCTCCCGGGTCCCCGCCCCGGATGCTGGGCTGGGCGTTGAACATTCCGGTGTAGCCCACGCCGGGAAGCAGCCGTATCGTCGCCATGAGGTCCTCGACGATCCCGATCTCGGCGGTTTGGGAAATCTCCCGCCCGGCGACGGCGACGCTGCGGGCCGTCACCGTTTGCCCGGACTCGGGCCTTGCCGCCTCGACGACCAGTTCCCTGCCTTCCAGAATACCCGTCAGCGACATGCCGAATTCGTACTGCCCGACCTCCGCCCGAAGTACCCGCCTGAGCGTCTCGTAACCCGGATATCTGACCTGGACGAGCAGTTGGCCGTTTTCCGGGGCCGACAGGACGGCGACCCCTTCCCCGTCGCAGAAGAACGTACCGCCGTCCGGAAGCCGTATCTCCGCTCCTTCCAAAGGCAGGCCCAGCTCGCTGTCGTAGACGTAGACCCGTATGTCCAGGGCAAGGAGAGGGCCGGCAAGGAGAAGGAGCCAGACAGCCAGAAAGGGCCGGGGCCTCATAGGGCGTGCCGATCCGGGGCCGCGTCCGGCACCGAGCCCGCCCTGCGGTAGGTGCCGTTCCAGTTGTGGGCGATGTCGAACCTGAACCGCCTGATATCGTTGACGGAAACCCGGATGCTGTCCATCGACTCAAGGGAAACGCTGATGTTCCGCCTCAGTGTCGTTATCGTGCTGTTGGAAGTGGCGATGAAGATGCCCTGTCTGGTCGTGTTGGACTGCTGCCACATGAAGACCTGCCGACTTTCGTCCCCGAAGAAGACGATTTCCTTCTTCCGGGGATCGAAGAAGACGAACTGCCCGCTGTCCACCGTTCCCTGCTCGCTGACCCGGTACCACAGGTCGCCGATGAAGTCCTCGAAAACGCCCGCATCGCCGGAAAGCACCCGAAGGATGCGGCCCTGCTCGATCTGGGCCCCGGCGACATGCCTCCTGTCCGTTTCCTCGAAACTGCCGACGTTATGGTCGTAAGTGTAGGTAAGGTCCAGCCTGTCCAGGAGGTTGTCGGATTCCGGGTCGGGCCCGGAGGCAAGGATGACGAAGGGCGATGCCGGGGCGATGCCCTGGTTGTAGGCCGCCGAACGGGGCGTTTCCTGCACGGAGACGGTGCCGTCGATGCGGATGTCGGCGATCAGGGGAAACGGCCGCTCCGGCCCCTCCTCCGGGTTCCTGCGGAAAATACCCAGCGTCTGCTCGCCCGAACCGTTCATTCCGGTAACGACGATGGCATCGCTGCGGTCGCCGAGGATGTCCAGGACGTGCATCGAGACGGTCCCGCCCAGGGTTGCCGCCGTTTTTGCCTCCCACAGCCTGGCATGCCCGTTCCGCAGGGGATCGTAGGAGAACAGGGCGATGTGGACGTTGCCGGTTCCGCCATACTGGAAGGCCACGACCTGGTCGTCGATGCCGTTGCCGGAAAAGTCGAAGTCCAGCACGGCGACGACCAGTTCCCCCTGTCCGATCTGCCCCTTCAGGACATAGCCCGACCCGCTTTGGTCGGAATGCCTCACCGTTCCGCCCGAACCGCCCGAGGCACCGAGCGCCGGAACGAGCACCCGCAGACCGGACCTTCCGGAACTCCGGCCTTCCGGGGCCGGTTTCCGCAGGGCGTAATATCCAAGCACCGCGACACAGACCAGAAATCCCACGATGGTGATCAGCGTACCTTTCCTCAATCGTCCGCTCCTTCCTTTATGGGCGGCGAACCGAACCTTAGCGGTCGGACCCCGCCCCGGAAATCAATTTTCGGCATGAGGGGGGCCAAGCCCCCCTGAGGTTCAGCCCCGCGGTAGCGTGTCTGAACCTACCCCCCGAGCGGGGCCCTGCCCCGCAACGCCCCAAATCCAATCGGCCAAAGGCCGATCGGATTTGGAGTTTTGCGAAGCAAAACTCCCTAGCTAATCCG
>WQZW01000041.1 GCA_009780545.1 Treponema sp. | reverse complement strand
CACCTGCGGAGGTGAATGTCGTCTGGTGGCGGCTGCGGACTTCAAATCCGTCAAAGGGTGGAAACGTCCTTGGTGAGTTCGATTCTCACACGCCTCCGCCATTTTTACTCCCGGGATTCAGGCTTACGTTCGAGGCAGGGAGGCGTAAATGGCAGACAGGTTCTTCAGGAAGGCCGACGCGCAGGCCGTGGTCCGCAAGCTGACGGTAAAGGCCGTTATGGAGCGCGGGCTCATCGAGGAGGGCGACCGCATCCTCATCGCCACTTCCGGGGGCAAGGACTCCACGGTGCTTGCCTGGGCGCTTGCCTCGATCAGGCCGGCCCTCAAGATCGGTTACGAGCTTGCCGCCCTGCACGTTTCCAGCGATTTCTGCTCCTGTTGCAAAAAATCCAGCCTGGCCGGCCGGCTCGGCGACTGGGGCATTCCCTTCAATGACATCTTCGTTCCGATCATCGGCCGCCTGAAGGAAGGGCAGAAGATGAACTGCTACTGGTGTTCGACCCAAAGGCGCACCGAGCTCCTAAAGTACGCCATGGAGAAGGGATTCAACAAGATCGCCCTGGGGCATCATCTGGACGACATCATCGAAACTTTTTTCATGAACCTTTGCAACAAGGGCGAAATGGAAGCCATGCCGGTGCTGCTGAAGTATCGGAAGTACCCGATCAGCCTGATCCGCCCGCTTGCCCACCTGGAGGAACGGCAGATCATCGACTGTGCCGGCGAGCTGGACATCCTCAGCACGGCCTGCACCTGTCCTTATGGGGTGAATTCCAAGCGGCGGGAAATGAGGCGGAGGATTGCCGACTTTACGGGCTCTTCCGGGGCGGCCAAACGGCGGGTCCTCGGTGCCCTTGCGTCGGGCGGCAGGGATATGCTGGTTCAGTAGGCGGGCAAACGTGGCCGGCGCCATGTCTGCCCGGCCGGTACTAAGATTGGCTTCCGGAGGAGGTGTACTCTTGCCGGCTGCCGGGGACGCGGACTTTTTTGGTGATAAAGTCGCTGCGGAGGCAACGGGTGCAGATCTTTGCCGTGAAGGTCGTTCCCCCGATTTCGGTCTTTACCTTTACCAGGTTCGGTTTCCAGGTTCGCCTGGTGCGGTTCTTCGCGTGGCTGACTTTGTTGCCAAACTGCGTGTGCTTGCCGCAGATGTCGCAGGTTCGTGCCATTGTGATCCTTCCTTACGTTTCAAGCCCTAGGGCAATTTTACCGACAGCCGGAGGAACCGACGGGCGGTTTCTCAACCTAGGTCCAATCCTTATACCGGATTCCGGCGGGAATGTAAAGGTGGCATGGCTTTGTTCCGAGGAAGCGACGATCGTACTCCGGCGCGCCCCAAACCGGAAAGGCCTTCGGTCACGGGCCGGCGAGGATGGGGATTGGTCGGTCCGCATACGGCAGATTGAATCTCCTGTCATGATCGGATTTCCTGCAAACCAAAACGCACGCTCGGTTTTGACATTCAAAGGGCACTCCGGTATACTGAGGTGGCTCGGGAATTTTCGCTGAAAAATGGTAGAAAGCGGGGATAGTTTGTGGGTTCCGGAGGGAGTGCCTGCATTTGCCGAGGGCATCGGCGTATTTTGTCGGCAAAATGGACTTTGCCTTGCGGGATAATGTGGGAAAGACGAGGGTTGCGGGATAATGCAAGATATTGGTGCCATTCACCGAAAGGAATACGACCTGGAGGCCGACGGGGTCGGGAAAGACGGGGAGGCCGACAGAATCGTTATCGCCAGGGCACCGGGAAGGCTGCATCTCCTTGGCGAACATTGCCTTAGTCCCGGACTTTTCCTGTCGGCAGCGATAGACCGCTGGGCTCAGGTGGCGATAAGTCCGAGAAAGGACGGTTCCCTGCGATTCTATGCCCCCAACCTGAGCGAACGGAAGCGCACGACCATGGCCAGCCTGAAGTATAAGCGGGAAGACCGCTGGGCCAACTACGCAAAAGTGGCGATTCACCTCTTCAGCGAGCTGGGCGTCTCCCTCAAGGGGCTTAATTTTACCGTGATCGGCGATATTCCCCAGTCGGTGGGGCTGGCATCGTCCACGGCAATCGAGATCGCCACGGCAATGGCGCTGCGGGAAATGCTGGGTTTCGAGTTCGATGACCGGGCATTGGCGGTCGCGCTTGCCTCCACCCACCGGCTTTACTTTGAACAGGAACCCTGCCTCGCCGACTACCTTGCCGGCCTCTGCTGGGGGGACGAGGAATTCCTTGTCATCGACGAGGCCAACCTTTCCATCACCGGGATCAAGTCCCCGCTTGCGGGGTACAGGCTGGTGTTGACCGATTCCCGCGTTCCCCGGCTCGGGACCGAGGCCGAGATCGAGACGCGCAAGCTGGACATTGCCGCCGCCGTGCAGAAACTTTCCCACCGAAGGGAAGGGGCGAGCCTCCGGGAATTCGTCGCCGAGGACCTGATGGATTCCATGGGAAATCTGCCGGAGAAGATACGCCGCCGGAGTCTGTATGCGGTGCAGGACATACAGCGGGTGCATGATGCCGGCGAACTGTTACGCCGGGCCGATCTGCCGAGCTTTGCCAAACTAATCTTCCATTCGCACGAAGGACTTCGCGACCTGTACGAGATAAGCTGCCCGGAGATCGACTGGATGGTGAAGCGGGCCCAGGAAACGCCGGGCGTGTGCGGGGCGAGGATGGCCGGCGAGGGATTCGGCGGCTGCACCTACGCCCTGGTCAAGGGAGATGCGGTGGACGAGTACCGGAACCGGCTCGATGACTACGAGAGGATATTCGGTTTCCACCCGTTGATTCACGAGGTCGGTCTGGCATCGGGAAACCGCATCCTGTCCGGCCCGTCATCCTGTGAATGATCCAAATCTAACTTCGTTAGATTGGATTTAGGAGATTTGCGGATCAAGACTTCGGGCATCGGTTTGCAGGAATGTCGGCGGAGTTTCGGAAAATCACTTATTTAAGGAAGGACAATGCGTTTACTGTTGACCAACGACGACGGCTTTGAATCGCCCGGAATCCTGCTGTTGGCCGATGCCCTCCGCGGAGCCGGGCACCGGGTGATTATGGTGGCCCCCGACCGGGACAATTCCGGCATTTCCCATGCCATAACTTTCTTCAAGGGTTTACATAAACTTGCCGAAATTGGAAGTGACAGCTTTTCCTTTGAGGGAACGCCGGCCGACTGCGTGGTGATCGCCCTTCGGGGCGGGCTTCCCGAGTTGAGCATGGAGGACGGCCTTGCCCCGGATGCGGTTATTGCCGGCATCAACCGGGGGGCGAATCTGGGCAGCGACCTGGTGTACTCGGGAACGGCGGGAGCGGCCAGGCAGGGAGCTTTCTGCGGGATTCCCTCGCTGGCACTTTCGCTCGTGCAGGGCGACGAGAAGGATTGGTACTGGGATCAGGCGGTGGCTTTTACCGTGGAACGCCTGGAGGAGATGCTCGGCTATTGGAAGCCGGACAGCTTCGTCAACGTGAATCTCCCCAACAGGCCGGAGAAACCTGAGGGGTTGGTTCACTCGTACCCTGCGTTCCGGCACTACAAGGACGTGATCAGCGTGTACCGGGCGCCGGACGGAAACAGCTACTGCATGGCCTCGCCGGAACGGGTAAACGCCGACTGGGAGGCCGGATCGGACTGCAATGCCGTGATAAACGGCAGTGCGGCGATTAGCGAGATCTTCATCCACCCGCTTCTGATCGAGGACGTGGGGAAACGCCGGTTCACCTTGTAAGTTTATTGTTAGGGAGGGAACAGTATGACCGGAAACTTTTCTGGCGGGACTCAGGTTTTTGAGGACAAACCCGTCCTGAACGAGCCGTTCGACCAAGCTTTCTTCGACCGGCAGAGGTCGAAGAGATCGGCGCCCAAGGTACAGGAGGCCGAAAGACTTGAGGAAGTGCCGACGGCGGCCTCGGCGATCGTCGGCGGAACCGGAACCCAGGTTTCAGGAGCGGAGAGATTGAAGGAAGGGATAAGGCTTTTCGACCTGGGTCAATGGGAAAACGCGCTGTGGGAACTCCGTTCGGTGGAACCTTCGGAGATAGGCGACCGGGACAAGGTCAACCTCGCCTACTATCTGGGCCTGTGCCTTACCAAGCTGGGCAAGCTGGGCGAGGCTATGCTGCACCTGGAGAAAGCCGTTTCCCTTATCCCGGACATTCCCCGCATCTACCAGTGCCGCATGGCCCTGGCCTACATCTACGTTACTACCGGCAGCCCGAGAATGGCCGAGATCGAGCTGGAAAGGCTCGTCGAGTCCGGCTTTGCATCGCCTGAGCTGTTCAACACCATGGCCTACACCGCTTACGAGCGCAAGCACTTCAGGCATGCCATCGAGTTCTACGAAAAGGCCCTGATCCTCGATGCCGAGAATGCGACTGCCCTGAACGGTATCGGCTATGTCCTTGTGGATACGGGAATTGATCTGCCACGGGGCCTCGGCTGTTGCCGCAGGGCCGTGGAGAAAAAGCCTGATAATCCCGCCTACCTGGATTCCCTGGGCTGGGCCTGTTACAAGCTCAGCTACAATGGCGAGGCCGGGGACTGGCTCCGCAAGGCGAACAAGATCGCCCCGAACGAGGCGACCATCCGGGAACACCTCCGGGTGGTTACCGGAGGTGCCCGGTGAAGCTCCGCAATCTGGCGATCGTGGCCCTGCTGATTCTCTTTTTGCCTCAGGCCCTTGTCGCTCAAGCCTCCGGCCAAGGCCCCGTAACCGGGGGCGGCGGCATAGACGGCGTGGATGCGGCGAGGGAATTCCGCCTCGGCATTCAGGCCTTCAACCGCTATGCCTTCAACGAGGCGGTTCTCTCCCTGGAACGCGCCCTTGCCTTTCGACCGGGCGAGGCGGTGATTCTCGACTGGTTGGGCCGTGCCTACTTCCGCTCCGGCTTCGAGGCCATCGCCCTCAGCCAGTGGAGGGCGGCGGCCGATGCCTACGGTCGGCGGACGGAGATGGGCCAGCTTATGACCGGCCGCATGGAAACCATCGCCAACCGTCGCCTCTTTCTGCCCTTTGCCGAGGACGATGTCCGTTACGTGCGCTCCGGAAGCCTGCCCGGAAGCTCGGGCGGAGCGGTACTGTACCGCCAGCCGACCTCGGTGCTTCCCCAGGCGGACGGTTCGACCTGGGTCGTTGCCTTCGGCAGTAACGAACTTGTCAGGATAGGGGTCAACGGTACCGTGGTCGAACGCCGGCGCGGGCCGGTTCAGGGCTTCGACCGTCCCTACGACATGGCCCGAGGGCTTGACGGCCGGCTGTACGTCTCCGAATACGGCGGCGGAAGGGTAAGCATACTGAGTCCGCAGGGCCAATGGCTGGCCTACATCGGTTCGACCGGCCGGGAAAACGGCAAATTCGTGGGTCCCAAGAACCTGGCCGTCGACGAGGCCGGCTATCTTTATGTCGTGGATTTCGGGAATCTCCGGGTGTCCAAGTTCAGTCCGGACGGCGATTTCATCCTTTCGTTCGGTACAAGGGGCAACGGTTTCGCAGGCCTGAAATCCCCGACCGGCATGGCCATTTCCGGTAACAGGATTTTCGTTTCCGACCTGGTAGAAAGGCAAATTTTCACTTTCGATACCAACGGCAACTACCTGGGCGTCCTCGCAGGGGGCTTTCTCGCTCCCGAGGGGCTGCGTCTTGCTTTGGACGGAAGGCTACTCCTTGCGGACGGAAACCGGGTTCTCCTGGTGGATCCCGAAACCGCCATCGTCAGGGAACTGGGCCTTGCCGGAAACCAGCGGACCCGCATCGTCAACGCCGGCCTGGATGCGAACGGCAACATCCTTGCCGTGGATTTCGACGGCGGGGAAGTGGCCCTCTTGACCCGGTTCGACGACATGGCCGCCGGCCTTTTCGTCCAAGTCGAGCGGGTCTTTGCCGAGCGCTTCCCCCTGGTTACCCTGGAAGTCAGGGTCGAGGACCGATTGCGCCGCCCCATCGTGGGCCTGGGCGCACTGAATTTCGTGGTCAGCGAGGGCGGGACGCCGGTTGCCGGCCAGGAATTCCTCATGCCGGCCTACCGTGTCAACCATTCCGAGGTTTCCATCCTCATCGAACGTTCCCCGGAGACCTTCGCCATGCGGGACACCCTCGATGCGGCCGTGGCCGACATCGCCTCCGCCCTGGGCAGCCAAGGCCGGATACGTTCGGTGGTTTCCGCCGGGGAACAGCCCTTCATGGAGCGTCATGAGGGCGACCTCCGGCAGGCGGCCCGAGGGGATGCGGCCGGCTTCAGCGGGCGTTGGCGTTTCGACCTGGGCCTGCGCCTTGCCGCCACCGACCTCCTTGCCGGCGGCCAGAAACGCTCGGTGGTGTACGTTACCTCAGGCGGCCTCGGGCAACTTGCCTTCGAGCAGTACAGCCTGTCGGAAATGGCCGGCTACCTTGCCAACAACGGCATCATCTTCAACGCCGTCATCGTGGGCTCGACCCCCCCCTCGGCGGAACTGTTGTACCTGACCGAAAGGACCGGCGGCCAGGCCCTGTCCCTGTACCGCCCCGAAGGTATCCGCGGCATGATCGAAAGCATCGCCGAAACCCCCAGCGGCCTGTACACGATCAGCTTCCGGTCCGGCCTCTTCTCCGACTTCGGCCGCGCTTGGCTCCCCGTCGAGGTCGAGGTTTACCTTATGGAACGCTCCGGCCGCGACATCGGCGGCTACTTTCCGCCCTTGGAATAGAAGAAAAAAATCATGAGGGGGGTCAAACCCCCCTGGGCCGGAGCCTTGCTGCAAAAACGGTGTGGAGTTTTGCAAAGCAAAACTCCAAAAGAATTGCGAAGTGCCTTCGGCACGCAGCAATTCTTCGGCTACCCCCCGAGCGGGGCGCTGCCCCGCAACGCCCCGCATTTACCCCAATAACCCAAGTCCGGGGCCCCAAGGCAAATTTTTTTAGGCAAAGTGAATTTTTCCAAAAAAAATACTTGACATAACGGCGGGGATAGTGTAACTTTACTGTATAGGTGCTTTTGGCTTGGATTCAAAGGCCCAGGTTGTAGGTCCAAGGTTTTGGACGGTTAGGTTGTAGGTATCTATTTGGAAGTTGTTCGGCAAAGAGTGTCCTGCTTCGGCGGATGTTGCATTCAGGTTCAGAGGTTCCCGCCTTTCCTTCTCTTCAGGCTTGTTGTCCTTGCATCCCTACATAAAGCTGCATCTTGTTTTCCCAAACCGGTCAGGTGCGGGAAATTAGAGTCGTCCGCTTGTGCGGGCGTGAATATCAGGGGAAACCCAACGTGCCCGGCGTAACCGGGAAAGGATTTTATGGCCAAGAAACTGTATGTCGGAAACCTCTCCTACAACACGACCGAGGACAGGCTGCGGAACTCTTTCGCAGCGTATGGCAATGTTGTCTCCGCCAAGGTGATAACCGATCGCGACACCGGCAATTCCAAGGGATTTGGTTTTGTCGAGATGGGCAGCGATGAGGAGGCGGACGCAGCGATCAACGGCATGAACGGCACGGAACTGGACAGTCGCCAGATTCGTGTCAACGAGGCGATGGACAAGCCTCGTGACAGCCGTGGCGGTGGCGGTCGCTGGTAACGGACTTGCCCGGTCGCCAAGCTAGCTTCGGTCGGCCGGGCCAATTCCTCAAAAATCCCTGACAGACTAACTCCTCAACATATTCCGTAATGCAAGGAAGGTGATTCGATGCAGGCTTGTATGGAAACGCTTGAAAAGATAGGCATTGTTCCGGTAATCAAGATCGACGACGCGGAAAAGGCCGTTCCCCTGGCAAAAGCTTTGCTTGCAGGCGACATTCCCTGTGCGGAAATCACCTTTAGGACGGCCGAGGCGGCAACCGCGATCCGCCGGATCGCCGCCGAGGTTCCGGAAGTGCTGGTCGGTGCCGGCACGGTGCTGACCGTCGGTCAGGTTGACGAGGCGGAAAAGGCCGGGGCGAAATTTGTCGTGAGTCCCGGCTTCAACCGGAAGGTCGTCGAGCATTGCCTGGGGAGGGGAATCCCGGTCGTACCGGGCTGCGCCTCGCCTTCGGACATGGAAGCGGCCCTGGAACTGGGGCTTGAAACGGTAAAGTTTTTTCCGGCGGAACAGTCCGGCGGGCTTGAGTACCTGAAGGCCGTTGCCGCACCGTATCCCGGCCTCCGCTTCGTGCCGACCGGGGGGATCAATGCGGGCAATGTCGGGCGGTACATCGCCTTCGAGCGGGTGCTTGCCTGCGGCGGTTCCTGGATGGTGCCTCCGGAAGTTGTCGCTTCCGGCGACTTCCGGCGGATAACGGAGCTTGCAAGGGAGGCGATTTTTGCCATGCTGGGCTTTGCCCCGGCCCATGTCGGCATCGGGACGCGGAACCCGGACGAGGTGGCGAAGGCAACCGGCTTCTTTGCCTCGTTGTTCGGCTTTCCCCTGCGGGAAGGGCCGGCTTCGGTGTACGTTACCGAGTCGATAGAGGTGCTGAAGGTTCCGGCCCCCGGTTCCAAGGGCCATATCGGGATCGGGACGAACAGCCTGGTCCGTGCGGCGGCCTTCCTTGAGCGTTCCGGCATTGCCTTCGACTGGCCCGATGCAAAACGGGATGCGAAGGGCAGGGTTGCGGCCCTGTACATGAAGGAAGAACTTTTGGGATTCGGCGTTCATCTGATGCAGAGATAGGAAAGGGCTTCCTTGGGACATAGGGATTCTTTATGTTGACATTTCCCGTAAGCAAATGCGGGGCGTTGCGGGGTGGAACCCCGCTCGGGGGGAGTGGAAGACGAACTTTGCCACCGGCAAAGTTTGGCTGGAACGAGGGGGGGCTTGGCCCCCCACCTGAATATTTATCCTGGGACCAAAGCGTGGAGT
>WQZW01000040.1 GCA_009780545.1 Treponema sp. | reverse complement strand
GGAAGTGTTTATTTCCTCTTTTCTTTTAAAGAGTTTTGTGGTTTTTTCCCCCCCCCCCCCCCGATTTCATTTGAAATAACATATACCCCAAACGAAACCATCAGAGACATCTCCTCAAGGATGCCGGGCCGAATTGGGAGTTCGGCCTGTGGTCCTAAAACTTCCGCACCAAGGAATCCTCCATGAACACAAACTTCCTGAACATCGTCAAACGGATCGTTGCCGAAAAGGGCGAGGACGTTCTTTCCAACCCAAAGCTTGTTTCGGCCATGCTCGCCGATCTTGCCCGGGACATTCCAAAGCCGGCAAAGTACGCATTCCTGCGGAGCCTTGAAAACGACTGCGCCCAAAAGCTGAAAAATGCGGGCAGGGCGAACTCCGCCGATGCGGTGGAAAAACTCGCACGACAGCTGAACCGGGACGAGGGGCTGGATGCGGCCCTCTGCACCGAAGTGCTCCGGCTGCTCGCCGCCGTCCTCTTTGGGGAAACTAAAACCGCAAAAAACGTTTACTGCAAAAATTGCGGAAAGGAATTGCCGAAGGAATGGCTTGCCTGCCCGTATTGCGGGACGCAGACGGCGGGACACGGCACGGTAAGCCGGCCAGTATATAAGGAAGAAAAACCCAGGCCCGAACCGGTCCCGATTCCGGTTTCGCAAAATGCGGATGACAATACCGATATGGATGAGGCTGAAGCGTCTAGGGAAAAAGCCGTAGGTTGCGGGATTTTTATCATAATGATGATCATTATTGTAATTGCGGCAATAGCAAGCTCGGGATGATTTTCTATCACAATAAATCCAACAACCAACACCGGCAAGCGTGCGGAATATTTCAGGAACGCAGGAGGAACGAAGGATGATCGATCTACCCAAGGGGTACGAGATTCGGACAAGGAATTTCAAGAAAATCGTGGTCGAGAACAAGCTCGGCGAAGGTGGGCAGGGGGCCGTCTATCGGGTGGAGTACGACGGAAAGGCGAAGGCCCTCAAGTGGTACTCCGGGCTGAAGTTCAAAAATCCCAAGGAATTTTATGCCAACCTTGAGAACAACATCAAAAAGGGAAAACCGACAAGGGCATTTCTCTGGCCGGAGGACCTCACCGAACACCGGGGTACGGCTTTCGGGTATGTCATGGATCTGCGGCCCGGCGAGTTTCGGGACTTTACCCAGTTCCTTATCGGCAGGGAAGGTTTTGCCGGCATTACCGCCATTACCAACGCCGCCCTGCAGATCGTCGCCGGCTTTCGGGAGCTCCACCTTAAGGGCTACAGCTATCAGGACCTCAACGACGGCAACTTTTTCATCAATCCCAAAACCGGCGAGGTGCTCATCTGCGACAACGACAATGTTTCCGAGTACGGCAAAAAATCCGGCATCGCCGGGAAACCCCGGTACATGGCACCGGAAATCGTCGCAAAGGGCGCGGCCCCAAGCATCAAGACCGATGCGTACTCGCTGGCCGTCGTCCTGTTTTTGCTGTGGGTGGGCAACCATCCCCTGGAAGGAAAATCCGGAACACCGGTGTGCATGGACGCAAAAAGCGAGCGGCGCATCTACGGCGAAAATCCGGTGTTCATCTGGGACCCGAAGGACGTATCCAACAGGCCGGTGCAGGGCATCCACAAAGGGGCGATTGCACGGTGGCTGGAACTGCCCGGCTATCTGCAGGATGCTTTTGTCAAGGCCTTTAGCAAGGAAGCGTTGCTTACCGACCCGATGCAGAGAATCATCGAGCGGGATTGGCTGCGTATTTTTATCCGCATGCGGGCGGAGGTTTTCAAATGCTCCTGCGGCAACGTGTACTTTGCGGACCCCGCGGAACCAAACCCGTGTCCGGCCTGCCGGAAACGGGCGGACTTTACGTTCTATCTAAAGACTCACCGGTACAACATTCCCGTTCATCAGCGGACAAAACTGTACTCCTGCCAGACCGAAAAAGATTCCGAGGATTTCCAGACTCTTGTCGGCGAGATTTCGGCGGCGGACGGCGGCTTCCGGCTTAAAAACACGTCCGGCAAAAACTGGATGGTAATGGAGGGAAGCGATACGGTTTCGGTGGAATCCGGGGCCGACTTCGAGCTGAAAAACGGTTTGCAGGTTGATTTTGGCGGTAATACGAACGCAAGGATAGTCGGTTGTTCCGAGGCCGGGGCTTCGGAACAAATCTAAAATTTTTTGACAAGGAGAGCACAATGTCGTTAACGGACAAGATCGAGATTCCCAGAAGGACCATGGTTCTGTTTTTCCTCATCGATACTTCGGGGAGCATGGAGGGGGACAAAATCGGTGCGGTGAACGCCGCCATCGAGGAGGTTATTCCCGACATACGGGAAGTGTCGAACGAGAACGCCGACGCACAGATTAAAATCGCCGCATTGAAATTCTCAAGCGGGGTCCAGTGGCTGACTCCCAACGGGCCCATGGAAGCCGAGCAGTTCCGCTGGAACTACCTCGACGCGGACGGGCTTACCGACCTCGGCCAGGCATTCAGGGCCCTCGACGAAAAGCTTTCCACCAAAGCTTTTATGCAGGAGGCCACCGGCTCTTTCGCCCCGGCGATTTTCCTGCTCTCCGACGGGGAACCCACCGACGACTGGGAGCATCATCTTGAAACGCTGAGGCAGAACAACTGGTTCAGGGCGGCGGTAAAGGTGGCCATAGCGATTGGCGACGATGCCGACAAGAATGTGCTGAAAAAGTTTACCGGCAGCATCGAGGCCGTTCTGGAAGTGCACAACAGGGCCGTCCTAAAAAGGATGATAAAGTTTGTCAGCGTGCGAGCGTCCCAGATTGCAAGCAGAAGTTCCAATGTGGGAGCGGCCGGCGACGATGCGAAACAGATCGAGCTGAACAGGGATTTGCAGGAATTTACAAGCGACCCGACCGTGGCCTCCGCCCCGGACAACGACCAGTCGGACTGGTAAATTGGACAGGCGATGAACGCATACCAATCATTTGCGGTAATAAAAACCGGCGGCAGCCATGCCAAAAACAAAATCCCCTGTCAGGATGCCTGTTTTGGCGACGACTTCGGGGGCGAGATTACCGCATCCATTGCGGTGGTTGCGGACGGGCACGGGGACGAAAACTGCTTTCGCAGCGACAGGGGATCGAAACTTGCGGTGGAATGTGCAAGAAGGGGAATCCACGCTTTCATAAAACAGTACCAGGAATACTTCAGCCGACCTTTTTTCGCTCAGCTTAAAAAGGCCGGCTCCTCGCCTTCATCCAAGGAGTTTGAAAAGATCGTTCACGAAAAACTCCTTGCCTACACGGTGCGCTCATGGAACACTGCCGTGTGGAACGATTACGAGAAGAATCCCTTCACCGGGGCGGAACTTGAAAAGGCAAGTGCCAAGTACCGTGACCGATACGAAAAGGGCGAAAGTATTGCCAAGGCTTACGGCACCTCGCTTATCGCCGCCGCGATCACCCCGCAGTACTGGTTCGGGTTCCATGTCGGCGACGGGCGGCTTACCGCCCTGTACGCCGACGGCAGTTTTGACCAACCGGTTCCCTGGGATCCGAAATGTTATCTGAACGTTACCACCTCGCTCTGCGACGACGACATCCTGGAGCGCGATCTCGGGGTTCGCAGTTTTCTTTCCTATCATGCGGACAAGCAGCCGCCGGTCGCCTTGTTTCTTTGCAGCGACGGCGTTGACGACAACTACCCGGTCGATGACAACGAGAAGCATCTGTTCAAACTGTACCGCATGGTCCTGCTTACCTTTGCCAAGGACGGTTTCGACAAAACGGTAAAACAGCTTGAGGACCTTGCCGAAGCCTTTGCCACGAAAGGCAAGGGCGACGATACCAGCATCGCCGGCTTCGTTTCCATGAGGGCCCTAAAAACTGCGGTTCCTATTTGGGAAAGGCAGATTGCCGAGGAAGAAGCGGCGGCAAAAATAGCCGTGGCAAAAACAGTCGCGGCAAAACCAGCCGAACCTGCGGACGCTCCGGAAACGCCCGCCGCCGAAAAAGCGCGGCAGGCAATCGAGGCGTACAAGGTACACACGGGAGGCCCGAAAAAAAGCAGCCTTGATTATGGCAGCTTTATTACTAAGGCCATCATCATAGTACTGGTGCTTTCGGTCGGTATCGGCATAGGCGCATTGGCATTTGGAAAGAGAACCCCGACCGAGGCCGTAACGACAACCGGCACCGAGGATGTCGTTGCCGCCGAGGACCGGGAACTTCCCGAAACGGGCGCATCTGCGATAACCGAGGATGCACCGGAGATGGCCGAAAATGAGGACGAAGGCGAGACGGAAGAAGAAAAAACCGTGATGCAAATCGTGCAGAACAATGAAGTTCCGGAGGGCAGGAACATTGACAGTCCCGCCCTTGAACCCCAAGAACTGCCGACCGAAAACGAAAATTTTATTGTCCGCGAAGGGTTTAATACCCCGCCATTCATGGCGGGGTTGTTGATTGAACCTGAAGAAGATGCCGCAACAGCGACGGCGGACGATGAGGAAGAGAGCAAAGGAGATGACGATGAACAATAACCTGCTTGACCGTATCAAATTGATTGTCGCCGAGAAGGGCGAGAAGGCGCTTACCGATTCCGGGCTGTTTTCCAACTGTCTTGCCGACCTTGCGCGGGACGAACCAAAACCGCAGAAAACCGCACTGATAAAATGCGTCGAGCATAATTTTGTCCGGATCCTTAAAGATGCCGAAGAATCGGATCGGGACAACCGCAAGGGGCACCTGGCCCAAAGGTTGAACGAGGAAGAAGGGCTTGATTTGAAGCTGTGCGAGGAAGCGGTAAATCTGCTTGCCGCCGTACTGTTCGAAAATAAAGGCATTACCGAAGAACCTATGCGGCAGCCATCCACGGAAAAAGATATTGCAATTGCGGAATTGGAGGTCGAACTTGGCGCATTACAGGTTGCTTATAAAAAATTACAGGCAGATTATGGGCGATTGCAGATCGCTTATGACGCATTGAATACCGGAAAGCAAAAACCGAGCAAGAATTTACCAAAATTCCAAATAACCTCGCTCAAGCTGGGAAATTTTGATGTCGATTACCGATGGTTGACAACCCCGGGAGGCCGGCTATCGGCATCGAACATCCGAATTTTTACACCGGTTATAACCTACGATTCGGTCATGGACGAACCAGACGTGGAATTTTATGTAAAAATTATCGACCAAGCCGGAAGGCTTCAACGAGATCCGAGAATATCTCCGGCAGGATATACCTATTGTTTTAATACAAAAATAACGTGTGGCACCAATCAAAAACTTAAGTTCGACGGATGGGGAGATCCGTTCCATAGTATTTACCATGCGGGATTGTGGACGGTCGAGGTTTGGCGAGGTGGCGTGGGTTTAATATCGCAGCAGGTAAGGATAAACTAGCCGCCCGTAATCAAAGGAGAAAACCATGAACGGAAATATGCTTGAGATCGTCAGGAGGATCGTGGCCGAAAAAGGGGAAGGGATTCTTGCCGACGTGCAGAAACTAAAACCGATCTTTAGCGATTACGCAAAAAGCGAGCCGAAGCAGGAACGGGTGGCTTTTGGTCGCTGCATCGAAATGGGCGCGTACTGGGAACTCAAGAGCGTCAACTCAAGCGGCAGGCAGACAAGGAAGGTATTTCTGGCGGACAAAATGTCCGGCAACACGGGCATCGACTGGGCGCAGTACATGCAGGCCCTGGACCTGCTGGAAGAGGTCCTGTTCCCGACAACGCAGGTCGCACCCAAAATTGCTCCTCCGCCGCCGTCAATCCCCAAACCGGCTACGCAGCTCCGGCCCTCCATGCCGCCGCAGACAAGTTATCCGGCCCCTACGCAACCGCACACATCGCAGCAAATATTTTGCAACAATTGCGGTACCCCGCTTGCGGCGGGAAGCCAATTTTGTGCAGCATGCGGATCAAAGGCGGGTAGCGGCAATAACAATATTTTTGTCAACGTTACCGCTCCATCCGGCCAGTACCCGATGCCCCCGGACAGAAAATTGAGGCATGGGTTTACCTCGTTCTGGCTATGGATCGGTTTTTTGGGACGCTTGTTCTCATTCATCGGCCTGGTCGTGCTGTGGATTGCCATGGGATTTCCCCTTGAGCAGGAGTTCATTCCGTTTTACTTACTTATTGGCGGAGTTGGCTATTCAGGACTGGGGTTGCTCGGTCTGATCAACTGGGACCGAAGCGGATTCGTCAAGCTGACACTCGGCTCGGTAGCCTATGATATCGGGTTTGCCTGGATCGCAGCTTCCGGGCTGCAAATCCTCGATATATCAGAATTTGCTATTCCGATGATCGTAGGGGAAGTTATTTACCTGGCCATAACCTTTGGGATATTGCAGTTCAAGAATGCGTACAATGCAAAGTCCGCTTGGGAGCAGATGTACTAAAAACAAGGGAGGAAACCATGAACGAAAATCTTTTGAACGTTGTCAGGCGTATAATCGAGGAGAAGGGCGATTCGGCACTTGCCAATCCCAAGCTCGTTTCCGCAATTTTTGCGGACATCGCACGGGACGAACCGAAGCCGCAGAAGAATGCATTCCTTAAATGCATCGAGCTTGGCCATGCGCAGATGCTGAAAAATGCCGGCGAAGAAAATCGTGCCGAAGCGATGGAAAAGTTGGCCCAACAACTGCACGAGGAAGAAGGGCTTGATTTGAAGCTGTGCGAGGAAACCGTTACTCTACTTGAAGCGGCCTTGTTCGGCAAGGAAAAAACCAAGGCAGAAACGCAAAATTTATGTCAAAAATGTATGCGGACAATGCAGGATGACTGGGACTTTTGTCCCTATTGCGGAATTCAACTCAAGGTTCCGGCCGGCAAATTAACCATTTCGTCCAATAATACGGCTACCGTTAAACCTGTTTCGGTTTCCACAGGTAAATCAACGACAAAGAAAACTACAAAAAAACTGGAGGAAGATATGGTAAAAAGGAGTGCGGAGGTATGGATATGCGGAAGATGCAATACCGCAAATAAGTTTTCACGTGATTTTTGCCAGAAATGCGGAAAAGAATTCAATCCGCCGTTATTTTTATCGAATGAAAAAAATAACTGGAAACCATCGAAATTGATGTGAAGGAGACGAAAATGAACGAAAATATGCTCAATGTCGTGAGAAGGATTGTTGCGGAAAACGGGGAAGGCATACTTGCGGACTCCCGGCGGCTAAAACCAGTGTTCAGCGATTATGCGAAGAACGAACCGAAAGAAGAGCGCCTTGCCTTTGGCCGCTGCATCGAAATGGGCGCATATTGGGAACTCAAGAATTCTCGAACAGCCGATGAAAGGCGGCGCAAAAAAATCGCCCTGGCAGATCTGGTATTTGCAAAGACGGGCATAGCCAAAACGCAATGTCTGGCGGCCCTTGCCCTTCTCGATGCGGCGCTTTTTGCCCCGTCGCCCGGGCAGGCAAATATCCGGGCGGGCATTGCGGCCAAGGCGCCAAAAATCAGCCTGAGGACGGTGAGTTTCGGCATTGCCGGGGCTTTAGGTACCGGCATCGGCTCGCTTATTACCGAGGGTTTTGCCACCTTGATCGGGGGCTATTTTATCACCGTTTTGCATGTGGCCAGATGGGGCGCATTTCTCGGCCTTGGAATTTCCCTTGGGTTATTGCTGGTGCAAAATCTGTACCTAAAGCAAAAACCAAAAATTAAATCCATTGCCAAAACCGCACTTATCGGCATCGTGGTAGGGGCGGTTTCCGGTGCGGTTGCTCAAATAGCTTTTGGCATTTTTTTCAACACAACTTTAATGATCAGGGAGGCAATTAGGGCAATCTGCTGGGGAATTTTGGGCGGCGGAATCGGTTGGGGAGTTTCCAAGTTCGTGCCGAACTTTCCGCAAAAACGGGCGATCATCGCCGGTCTTCTTGGCGGGGTAATCGGCGGCGGCGTGTTCGTATTTATCGGCCCGCATATATCCGGAGCGATCGGAAGATTTATCGGCGTTACTTTTCTTGGCATGTTTATCGGGCTTGCCATTTCCTACATTGAGGAAGCGTTGCGTAAAGCCTGGATTACCGTGATCTGGGGACCGAAGGAAACACGGACCATTGCGCTGGGAGCGGAACCCATCGTCTTTGGTTCGTCGCCGGAAGCCCATGTATATCTTCCCAAGGAACTTCCCGTCAGGTGTACCGTAGCACTGGAAAATTCCATGATTGTTATGCACGACATGGGACGCAATCAACGGCAGGTGTTGCAGGATGGGAGCCGCGTTGATTTTGGAAAAATAAGTTTTACGGTCAATATGAGCCGATCGTAGGCTATGTGCCGGAGCCGTTCCAAAACTTATGGGTTCGGAACGGCTCCGGTAAAGTTGTCCGGAAGGCGGGCCGGGGAACCGCTGAATTCCGCACTTGACCGGCAACCTCAAAACCCCTGTCCGTTACCGTAAGGATTCACCCGGAATTTGTTCAAAAAAGTGTTATGCCCCACAAAATTCATTCACAAAATGTGATGGACCGATTTCCGGTTTCACCGATTCCCGGGAAGCCAGAAGAGGCGGCCGAGTTCCCAGCGGAGGGAATGGCCGTGGAAACCGGCCTTGGGGTGACTCCCCGGGGGCAAAGAGTGCAGGGTAAGCTGGGCGAGGGCTGCCGCCCGAAAGGAAAGTTCCGGCGGGACGGGGCTTTTCGGTATCTGCCCGTCGTAGGTCAGTGCGGCGGCAAGGACGGTCGGGGCGATTCGGCGGGCGGGGAGCAGGGCTTCGACCCTGTCGAAAAAGGCTTCATCCGGGCCGGATAGCTGCGGCCCGAAGACATGAGCCGGAAGGCCGCGGTAGGCGAAGGGCAGGGGAGCAAGGGCCGGGCAGC
>WQZW01000039.1 GCA_009780545.1 Treponema sp. | reverse complement strand
GTTGCGGTCGGTGACAATCGCCTTGTTTTTGATGTCGTGGCCATTTTCGTGATTTTGGATGGAATTGATTTAAGGAGAGAACGATGAGAGTTGAGTACATCAACCCCTTTGTGGAATCTACCTTCAGTATCCTTAGCGAGGTTGCGGGAACTGAAGTGAAACGGGGCGAGATTTACCTGAAACCGACCACGATGGCAATTCAGGGAGTTGCGGCACTGGTGGGGCTTGCCGGCGATGTCGAGGGACGAGTCCTGTTCGACATGACACGGGAAACCGCCCTGTTTGTCGCCGGGGCGATGAACCAGGAAAAGTTCACGGTTCTTGACGATCTTGCCAAGGCCACGATCCAGGAACTGGCCAACATGGTTACCGCCCAGGCCGTAACCAAGCTCCACGAACTGGGCTTCAAGTTCGACCTTACCCCGCCGGCCCTTTTCACCGGCGACAACATGGAAGTCGCCACGAACCTCGGCGAAGTCGAGGCCCTCATCGTTCCGATGATGTTCGGCCCGAACCAGAAACTCGAGGTCAACGTGGCCATCCGGGAAAGGATAAGGTAGTTTTGGCCGGATGGACGGCTTGCCCGTCGCATCCGGTCGGTGATAAGATAGCCGAGTTATATCGGCTCAAGGGCGGTTAGCTCAGTTGGTTAGAGCACCAGCTTGACATGCTGGGGGTCACAAGTTCAAATCTTGTATCGCCCAAAGGGAGCGGACATGGTCCGCTCCCTTTTTTTACGTTCTTTTCGCTCTTGCTTGCCGGGGCGGCGTCTCGTTCCGTACACCGATTCCTTCCCCTACGAACATAAAAACTTGCCAAATGCTCAAAAGTGGAGGATAATGAACGAGGAGGAAAATATGGCGTTTGCATTGAGTTCGTATCCTATTACCTACAGGGCGAAGTATTCCGGGGGAAGCTGGAGCGAGGAGTACCTCGAAAAACCGCACCGGAGCCAGGAGGCCGAGGCCGGGATGTCGCCGGAGGAACGGGGAAAACTGGAAGCATCGAGGAACTACTACGAGGACATCCCTCTGGTGAACTACACCACCCAGTATGGGCTTGGCTGTTTCGAGGGACTGAAGGCGTTTCCGATGAAAGACGGCGGATTGGCGATTTTTCGGGTCGACCGGAATGCGGCGAGGTTCGCAAAGTCGATGGGCGGGCTGAAAATGCCGCAGTTTCCGGCGGAAAGTTTCGTCAAGGCCTGCATCCAGTCCGTCAAGCGTAATGCCGATCTCGGGTTCCGCCCGGTCTACGATGCGGCCTGGGAAAAGGACTCGTTTATGTCGGCGGCGGCGATCTACATGCGGCCCTTCAGCCTGTCGGAGGGCGGAATCGGGGTGAACCTTTCCAAGGAACCTTGGGTGTTCATCGTTTCCACCCCGGTCGGGTCCTATTTTTCGGGCGGCAATTCCGACGCGGTCGTTACCGAGCGGATTAGGGCCACGCCGAAGGGCACCGGCTGGATAAAGGCCGCATCCAACTACACCATTGCGGCCCTTGCCAAGAGCGAGGCGGTGGAAGCCGGCTACATGGAATGCATTTTCCTGGATGCGGCACACCACAAGTACGTCGAGGAAGGCTCCTCCTGCAACATCTTTTTCTACCTGAAGTCGGGCGAGCTGGTAACGCCGGAACTCGGCGACACGATTCTTGCCGGCATTACCCGCGCGAGCATCATCGAGCTTGCCAGGGACAAGGGGATAAAGGTGACGGAACGGCAGATTTCCATCGAGGAGGCCCTGGACCAAGGCGTCGAGTGTTTCGTCAGCGGGACGGCGGCCGGTGCGGTGCCTGTCAGCTCCCTTACCTGGAACGGCAAGAAGGCGGTCTTCAACGGCGGGGCGGTCGGGGGACTTACCGCCGACCTGCGGGATACCATCAAGGGGATACAGTACGGAAAGGTCGAGGACAAAAAAGGCTGGATGACCCGGATACTGTAAAGCAAAGATCGGGCGGTCCATCCTTTTTCGGGATGGACCGAACCCAAATGTTTACGTCAAATCTTTTTTCCCTTCCATCTGGCCTTGACTCTGCAATACCCCATCAGCGTTATCAGGGTGAAAAACGGCGGGGTAAAGAATAGGGCCGGGACGTAGCCGAGTTGCGCGGGACCGGCCTTGGGCAGTTTCTTTCGGAACAGGACGAACATCGCCAAGGTGTTTCCCAGCATTACGATCAGCATGGCAAGCGGCAGGGGCCAAAGCTTGGGGAAGAAAGGCAGGAGGAAGGCGGCGAGGGTACAGGCACCGCTGAGAATCATGAGCAGGTTGTAGCCGAGTCGGGTGAAAAGGTCCCTGCTGAAAAGGCCGCCGTTGTTCCAGCGCAGCGTCTGGGCGACGAACTTCCGCCAGCTTTCCTCGCCGCAGGTTTCCACGGCGGTATCGGTAAGGACGGAGGCGGCAATACGGTATCCGCTATGGCGGCGAATCAGGGCGATAAGGGCCGCATCCTCGGTCGGCCCCTGATGAACCGCCCCGTACCCGCCGGCGGCCTCCAACGCCGCCCGCCTGACAATGAGATTGTTCCCGAAACCTCCGGCGGCAGCCCCGAGCCCGATGGCCCCGGCAAGATGGTTGTAGCGGATGGCATGGTCGTAGCACTGATACCGGGCCAGAAACCCGCCGGCATCCGCCCGCTTAAAAACCGGCCCGATCATCGCCCCGATACTTCGATCCCCCATGCGGGCCACCATCGCCCGTATCCAACCGGGCCTCAGGGTACAGTCGCCGTCGGTCAGCAGCAGCAGCTCCCCGCCGGCCTCGGCAAAACCGCGGGAAAGGGCAAACTGCTTGAAGTTCGGCCCCGGATTTTCCGTCAGGGTAATGATTCTGCAGTTAATGCCCAGGGCACCGGCCCTTTCCGCACAGGCGGCAAGCATCGCGGGGCTTTCATCGTCGCTGCGGTCGTCGACAAAAACAATTTCCGCCGGATAATCCTGCACGAGGATGGTTTCCAGCAGTCGCATCATCCGCTCCTGCTCGTTGTGGACGGGAATAATCACCGACACCTTCGCCGGCTCCCCCACCATTCCGGCATGCACCGCACGCTTGTCCCGCCTCCACTCGCGGAGCAATCCGAACATCAACAAACCCTGCAGGGCGACAAAAAAAACGCTACAACCGTAGCGAAAGAAGTCAAAAAGAGCAACGGCTTCCATACCGCAGTATACCACATATCGGACGGTGATTCAGCTAGGGAAACGGGAAATCATAATGAAAGAATGGAGGTTTATTATACAAATCTCCCACTCCATTTTCCGCGGGAGAATGGAGCTCCCGCATTATTGGATAGGTGTAACTAATTCTCAAGGATCGGCTCGAAAGCCCGTTCCAGCATCAGGCGGATCTGTTTTGCCGCTTCGATTTCCTGAACATCGTCACTTGCAAATTCCACGATTTCGGCATCTTCGAAAATGTCCCAGACCTTTGCGTACATGCCGTCGTCCTCGATATACCGGGGCGGAAAGTTGGCAAAAAGGTTTCCGGGAACGGCTCCCAGTATCTCGGCCAGGAGGTTGATTTTGCTTTCGACAAAAACAATAAACGCCCAGGCATGTTCCGGATGCGGGCTCGTGCTTGAGATGCCGGCATAAATCCCGGAAACGCCCAGTCGGTTTCTGCCGGATGCCAAGGCCGGAACCGCCGTAACATCGAAGTTTATCCGACCGGCATTTCTCAAAAAAGGAATGTCCCTGGACGATGCAAGTATCATTGCAACTTTTCCTTCGGCAAACATTACAAGAAGTTCCTCCCCGGTTCTTCGAAAAGTGCCTTCGGCAAGCAGGTGGTCGAGATTCATCCGCGCAAGAAAGTTGACGGCGTTCGTCGTCTGGGGACTCGGCTCGAAAGCGCCTTCCCCGGAAAAACCGAAACGTACATCGCCGCCAAGCGCCCAGACCCAGGGATAAAAATCGTTGCGGATTCTTGTCGGGGTTTCCTCGGCAAGGGCTATGGCAAACGGGGAAACTTCATTGTCGGCGTAGGTCCGCGCGACCGATTCGGCCATGGCAAGAAATTCCGCACGGGTAGTCGGAGGGCGGTCATTGCCCGCATTTTGCAGTATGTCGATATTATAGAAAAAAAGGTCGATGAAAGACAGCAGGACCCTGGCTTTCGGGGCTTCCTCGCCGGACGGGGTGTAGATGTACGGGCCGAGCGATGCCAATGCGGAACTGTCTACGAGGGACGCAAAAGTGCCGTCGTCAAAAAAAATGATGTCGGTATTTTCGTCGTCGGCAACTATTATCCTGAAATCAGGATGCTGCTGATGGAACTCTTCGAGGAGCAGGTCGGCGGTTTCCCCAAACATCGTCCAAAACTGAGGCGAGACGGAAATGTCAATGATAGTAGCAACTTTTCCCCCCAGCCTTGAGTAAAAGCCGGGAATAACAAAAATAAGGATAACGGACATGGCGGCAACCAAAAAGATGTCAATCCTTTTTCCCAAATAGGGCCGGGGCAAAGGCATTCTTTTATTTTCCGGCGGACGGCGAAATTCAGCGTTCCGCTCCTTTGTACCCGCCATGGTATCCGTGGCCGTTGCCCTGGCGAGGAGGCCGGACGGGCGCCCCGGACTTGGGACAGAAGTTTTTGAGGTCCCGCGCATTCTTCGGTAGGGGGAAGAGAAGGCAAGCCGCTCACGAAGCCCCTTGAGATAGACGAAAAACAGCGGCAGGGTGAATCTCCTTCCGGGGGAAAGACGGGCCAGGGACGAGTGAAGTTTTTCGAGAATTCTTTTGAAGTAATTTTCGGCCATCTTATGTTCTCCCAAACGTTCTTTCCATTGAATAACAGCCTTGCACCCAAGGCTTCTCTTTATCGACTTCATTAAAGCAGATTTTTTTATTGATGCCAAGTGCCCTGTCCGCCTCGTCGGATCGGATCGGTCTCCGCGTTGGCGGTTGATTTCGATGTCAATCCTCCGATCACATTGTAATTTTTCTTCTTTTATGTTACTGTTCGGCAGGAGAAAAAAATGAAGGACAACTACCTGGAAATTCTGTACGATAACGAGAGGCTACAGACGCCGAGGCTCGTGCTGCGGAAGTTTCGCAGGGAGGATGCGGCTGATTTTTTTGAGTACGGCAGCGACGAGGAAACTTTGCGTTTCCTGATCTGGGAAGGGGTGAAGACTCAGGATGAGGCGAGGGCCGGAATCGTGGAGTATTTTTGGGCGGCTCCGGGGCGTTTCGCGTTGGAGCTGAAGTCGGAGGGAAAGTGCATCGGCAGCCTGGACCTGCGGATCGATGCGAAACACGAGAAGGCCGGTTTCGGCTATGCGATGAACCGAAATTATTGGGGCAAAGGCTATATGACCGAAGCCTTGACGGCGGTGCTTGAACTGAGTTTCGAGCGGCTCGAACTGAACCGTGTCGAGGCGACTTTTTACGTGGGCAACGAAGGCTCCGGCAGGGTGATGGAAAAGTGCGGCATGGAACGGGAGGGAATCGGCCGGCAGGAAGTTAAGGTCAAGGGCGTTTTCCGCGATACCGTCCACTGCGGGATTACCAGGGAACGCTGGCTACGGATCAATCGGCCGGAAACTTGTCAATAATTTTCGGGTAAGGATAGGCAAATGGAAGTGATAATAATCGTCGCAATTTCGGAAAATCGGGTTATCGGTAGGGACAACGCCCTGCCTTGGACCATAAAGGAAGACCTTGCCCGTTTCAAGGAACTTACCCTGGGCTGTCCCTGCATCATGGGCAGAAAAACATGGGAATCGCTGCCCAAACGCCCGCTTCCCGGAAGGGCAAATATCGTGGTTTCCAGGACGCTGACGGAGCTTCCGGGGGCAAGCGTTTTCCCCTCGCTGGAAGGTGCCTTGGCCGCCTGCGCCGGTTCCGAAAAGGTCTTTATCTGCGGAGGGGCTTCGATCTACCGACAGGCGCTGCCCTTGGCCGACCGTGTCGAACTTACCCTGGTACGTCGGCAGATCGAAGGCGATGCGTTTTTCCCGGAGCTGGATGCGGCGGAGTGGGAAGAGGCCGGCGTGAACAACTTTGACGGCTTTTCGTTTATACGCTACAATAGAAGGGCAGAACAGGAGGCAACATGAAAGGTGCGACATTGGTGGTACTTGCCGCCGGCATGGGCAGCCGTTACGGCGGGCTCAAGCAGATGGACCGGCTGGGCAAAAACGGCGAGGTGCTGTTGGACTATTCCGTCTACGATGCCCTGCGTTCGGGTTTTGAAAAAATCGTTTTTATCATTCGGGGCGACATAGAAGAAGATTTCCGTCGGGCCGTTCTGTCCCGCATGGAAGCGAAAGTCAACTACGAGCTTGCCTTCCAGGAGCTGGACCGGCTTATCCCCAAGGAACTCTTTGCCAAGGCAAAAGATGCCGGGCGGAACCGGCCTTGGGGCACGACCCATGCCCTGCTCTGTGCCGCCGACAAGATAGACGGGCCGTTCGCCGTCATCAATGCCGACGACTTTTACGGACCGGAGGCCTTCCGGGTGCTGGGCGGCCACCTTTGCGGACCTTCCGGCGACGAACCGGTGCTGGTTCCCTACCGCCTGGACCGGACGCTGAGTCCGCAGGGCGGCGTAACACGGGGAGTCTGCCGGGTCAAGGACGGCTATCTGGTTTCCGTCGAGGAACTTGGCGGGATCCAGGCCAGGGACGGCAAACTGACGGCGACCGATTCGGACGGTTCCCTGCGCGAACTTCCTGCAGACAGCCCGGTATCGATGAACTTTTGGGGATTTCCCGCCGGCCTGATCAAGGAATTCCGCACGTACTTCGAGGATTTCCTTGCCGACTTCGCCGCCGACATTCCGGCAAATATCAAGGACGAATGCTTTATCCCCCGGGCCGCCGACCTGTTCATCAAAAAAGGGATCGCCAAAATCAAGGTACTGCAGGCCGATTCCGAATGGTTCGGCGTTACCTACCGGGAGGACCGGGAACAGGCGGTACGGAAACTCGCCGAACTGACCGCGGCCGGCATCTATCCGGAAACGCTTTGGAAGTAAACGCAATCCCCGAGGGGCCGAAAGTGATAGTGGGCATCGACATCGGGGCCACCACGACAAAGGCCGTCTCCATCGAACGGGGCAGATTGATCCGCAAGGTAAAGATCAAGGCTTCCGATGCGGTGGCGGCCGCGACCGGCGCCTTCGGGAAAATGCTGCTGGAAAACACCATCTGTATCCAGGACGTTCAGGGGATTATGATCACCGGAGTCGGATCGACACGGATTAAGGACGATATTTTCGGGATTCCCACCAAATGCGTGGACGAGATCAGGGCGATAGGTACCGGCGGCAAATTCCTTTCCGGGCTTGACAATATCATTATCACCAATATCGGAACCGGAACGGCGATCATCGAGGCCGGCAGTGCCGGCATTTCCCATTACGGCGGTTCCGGCGTTGGAGGCGGAACGATCATCGGGCTGGCAAAAAAGCTCCTGCCGACCTGCGAATTCAGCGAGATCGTCAAGTTGGCCCAAAAGGGGAACTTCAAAACGGTGGATCTTCTGCTGGAGGACATCACCGACATGGAAATGGGTTTCCTCAATAAGGAAGCGACCATTTCCAATTTCGGCAAAATGTCCGACGGTGCCTGCAATGCGGACTTTGCCCTCGCCATCATCAACATGGTCTATCAGGTGATCGGCATGCTTTCGGTTTTTGCCGCCCGCGCCAAAAACCTCGACCGGGTGGTGATAACCGGGAACGGCAGCGGGAACGTCGTCGGCCAGCGGCTTCTGGCCGGCATTACCCAGATGTACGGCACGGAGTTCGTCTATCCCCCGGATGCGGAGTTTACCACGGCGGTCGGCGCCGGCCTTGCTTTTCGGCCGTAAATCCCGACACTAAAACCGCATGCCCAGAGCCATCGTCACGCGGGGGCCGCCGGCGAACAGGAAGTGCTCGATGCTGTTGTAGAACACCGTGTCCCCAAAAATACCCCCGACGTGCCCGCTGACGTACTGCGACATCTGCTCCTTGATGGTGTCGCCGAAACCGATCCCGATGTTGTAGCCCAGCGAAGGCTCGAAGACAAGTCCGCTTGCCGCCCCGAAGTTCATCCTCCAGCCCAGCTTGACCCCCAGCTTGAGGAAGTTCCGGGGAGCGCTGAAGTGGAGCTCCGTCACATTGATATTGCCGTCCGGCATGGTAATTTTGGCCTCGCCCGAAATGTCCGCCAGCAGGTTTGCGTAACCCAGCATCATCCCCATAAAGAACACCTTTCCGGTGGGGTAATAGCGGACCAGGGCCTCGGCCGAATAGGAAAAAAAGTTCGCCCCGAGCCTCGTGCCTTCCTCATCCACCGAAAGGCCGGCACGCAGGAAGGAAAATCTCCCCGCAAGGCTGAGCCGTTCAAGCAGTTGCCTCTCGTACTGCATGCCGATCCCGAAACCGTCCGTGTCGATGTCCTGCATCCCCATCGTGCTTGACGCGACGGCTCCGGACAAACGGAGCATCGAGCCGATCAGGGAAGGCCCGAAATCCACGGTAAACACGTTCTTTGAGGAAAATGCGAAATCGCTCTGGGCAAAGACCGCTGCCGACGCAAGCATCGCAATAAGCAGCCGCAAAACAAAATTACGCATCCCCGATCTCTCCTTGCACTTAAATTTCCGCCGGTTCGATAAAACCTATGTTTCCTTAAGTATAGGTGAATCGCCGGGCTAATTCAAATTGCCGGGCGAATCCGGCGGCATCTGCGCACAAACCCAGGGCAACAGCATTTACTTTAGTGTAAGGGAAAACCATGCTCAACGGCCATTCCCACATACACCGTCTGCTGTTTTTAGCCTGTCATCTGTGGCCGCATCGCAATATGCAGGCGTTTTTTCC
>WQZW01000038.1 GCA_009780545.1 Treponema sp. | reverse complement strand
GCTGCGGGTACACGGAATGAAGAAACAACCACGGAGTTGCACGGAGTACACGGAGTTTTGATCTGCGGAATACCCGAAGGTTAAACTTGGAAATGCCGGATCGGCCTTCCCTTCCTCAATCCTCCCCCCAAATCTGCCGATATACGGATATGCTACGAGTTTTTTTTACCGGCCGTATCCTGACGGCCCTGCTGTGCCTCGCCCTGTTTGTCGCCCTTCCCGAGCAAACCTTTTCCGCCGAGCCGATGCCGGCCGGTTCGTTCGCCGACCTGGCCACCTGGCAGAAGAGCGGTTTCTTTCCGGGCATCTTCTTCACCGACGTGCTGGAACGGGCCGCCGCCGCAAAACAGGCGTCCCCCTACTGGGTACGGAGCCAGGCGGAGCAGGCCGCCCTGGACAGGATCGTCTCCGACCATGCCTCCATCCTCCTGAACAACGACATACTCGCCTTCTACGGCCATCCGCTTTCCAGGAACATGGGCATTCTCGGCCGGTATCCCATCGAGGAACTGCACCGCATGCTATCCGAACTTGCCGAGGAATACAGGCGGGCTTCCGGCGGCCGGGAAGTAAAAAAGGCCTTCTACATCATCTACGGCACCGTCTGGCCGGGAGGCGACATCGGCTACATCAACCAGGACGTGCTGCGCCGCTGGGTGGAGTACGCCCTGGAGAACGACATCCTGGTCTTCATCGACCACCAGATCGGGCGTTTCGATCCTGTGGCGTCCCTGGCCCGCATGTTCCCCTGGCTCCACTACCCCAACGTCCACCTCGCCCTCGACCCGGAGTGGCAGACGCTCACCCCCATGAAGGAGATCGGCAGCACTTCCGCCGACGAGCTGAACCGCGCCCAGCGGGCGATGGAGAACTACATTATCGAGAACGACATCCCCGGCGAACGCATGCTGGTGATCCATCAGTTCCACTACAAGATGATCTCGAACCGACAGGACGTGCGCACCGACTTCCGCCGCGTCCGCCTGGTACACAACGCCTCCGGTTTCGGCAGCCCCGGCGCGAAACGTTCGGCCTACGACTTCAACGCCCGCGCCACGAACATCCCGGTCAAGGCCTTCAAGCTGTTCTACGACTTCCAAATCCCCGGCGCCGGCGTGGACAAGCCCCTGATGACCCCGGCCGAGGTCTACGCCCTGCGCCCCAGGCCCTTCGTGATCATGTACCAGTAATCGGCAATCAACAACCCCGCCATGAATGGCGGGGTATGTACCCTCCGAATACAATCATATATGAGGGGGGTCAAACCCCCCTTCACTCCATCCCCACTACTGTGGGTATTCCGTTACCCCCCGAGCGGGGGTTCCACCCCCGCAACGCCCCCGCCTTGGTTGACAGGGAAAATCCTGCGACACGCCGTCAAGCTCCGCGCGTCAATTCCCGTAAACCAACAATTCCCCGACGGAACAGGCCCGAACCGAACCGCCCCCTTCCGGAGCGATCAACAGGCTCCCGTCCCGGGCGATTCCCCGGAGGATTCCCCGGACAAGTTCCGGCCTTTCCGTCCCGCCTTCGGCGAAGGTTACCGCGCGGCCCAGGAGGTACAGCCTTTCCTGCAGCCTCCGTTGCAGGCTTTCCCCGAGTTCGGCGTTTTCGAGCTCGGCATGGAGCCTTGCCAGTATCAGGGCGAGAAGCCGGAACCGGCTTTCCGGAAGGAGTTCCTCCTCCAGTGCGTCGGCCAGGCTGCCGGCCTTTTCCCGCAGCTCCGGCGGGAATTCCATGCGGAGGAAGTTCAGCCCGACGCCGACATGCACCGTCCCGCCCTCGGCTTCGGCCAGCATGCCGGCCGCCTTCCGCCACGAGTTCCCGACCGGCAGCATAAGGTCGTTGGGCCACTTGATCTTCGCAAGGCCGGAAAGCGCCGGGGCGAAATCCTCCACGGCCTGCGCGACGGCAAGCCCCATGCGCAGGCTCAGGGCCGGGGGAATCTTCCCCGTTTCCCCGAACCGGAGCAGCACGGTAAAGAGCAGTCCCCGGCAGGGCCCGGAATCCCAGCTCCGCCCGGTTCCCCTTGCGCGGGAGCTTTCCTGGAAGTCGGCGCAGATTACCGTTCCGTGCCCGGCTCCCCGGCCGGCGAGAAACCGCGACGCGTCCATCGTGCTGCCGGTCCGTTCCAGGTGAAAGACCGGCGCGCCGAAGGGATTCCCCGCGGGGATTTCCCGTACCGGATATGCCCGCCCGGCTTCCTTTCCTTCCATGCCTACAGCCCCTGCACCTGCCACTTGGGTTCCCGTATCGAGTCGTAACCGATGCTGCTCCTGAACTCGCTGATCGGAATCCACTGCACCATAAAGGACACGGTACTGGTCATCTCGATCCGCATCCGTTCCCCGGGCGGCCTGTGCTGCCTGGGGGCCATCGTCCAGTCCAGCGAGGCGGTCCAATCCCCCAATGCGCGGGTGGCGCCCACGGTAAACGAGCGTATCTTGAATCCGGAAAGCTGCCGCAGGTCCTCCCTGTCGAATCGGAAGGAGTTGATCAGGTCGAGGAAGAAGTTGTTCTGCGGGCCGTCCGGAAGGAAGATGTCCGCCGTGTTGAACGGATAGGTGTTGCGGAAATACCGGAATATCTCGTTGTTGTCCGAGTTGGCCCGTATCCGTATCGTGGTGAGCGGGGCCGTCATCGAGGCCCCGATGGCGAAGGTCAGGTTGCTCCGGGTGTACTCCTGCAGGTCCATCAGCATGCGGGCGTTCAGGTCCACCGAAAAAGTCGTCCCCCCGTCGGGCATTTGCGCGAAGTCGAACCGCTTGGCTTGCTCTATCTGGAAATCGCGGGCCAGAAGCTTCGGCTCCGCATCCCTGTCCCGCCATTCCCCCCATTCCCCCTGGGAGACGAACTCCTTGCCCTTGATCCGTTCCATCCTGAAGCTCGACGTCAGGCCCCATGCGCTCAGGGAAAGGGTCGAACCGAGGTTGGTAAGGTGCCGCTCCTCGGTGTTCATCCTGAGCGTCTGGGTGAAGTTCCCGAAATTCCGGGGAAAGGTGATCGTGTGGTTGAGGTTGAAGGGCTCGTGCCGCGGGTCCTCGTCCTCCGGATAACGGATTCCCCAGCTTCCGGTCGTCCGGGTAATCCAGATGTTCAGCTCGGAGTTGGCCGTGTACATCCGTTCCCGGGGAGGAAGGTGGCCGGTGGCCGACAGCGACTGGCTCTTGTCCCTGACCACGGCCTCGATCCTGCCCGTCATCTGGTGCTGGGTAATCCGCTCCCGGTCCCACTTCCCCCAGACCGGCTCCCATTCCGGATCGTCCCCGGTACCGACGAATTCCGAACGGACGGCGAGCCCGCCCAGTTGGTACTGCAGGCGGGAATTGCCGAAGACGGCGTTGTCCTGCAACGGTCGAAAGGACGTGTCGCTGAGATACGAGGTGGTAAAGTGCGTCTGCCGGTGTTCCTGCAGCTTCCTTGCGGTGATCTTCTCAGGATCGGTCTCCCCGCCGCTCCCCTTGAATTCCTCGGCATCCTCGTTCAGGAAGCTGAAGGTCCTCCAGTGTCCGTTGCCGGAGAGGGTGAAGGTATTCGTCAGGAGATTCTCGTACAGCCTGGAGGACAGGCGCAGGTTTCCGGTACCGAGGATGTTGGTCACCACGGACTCGACCCGGTTCCAGTCCACCTCCTCGTAGCTGCCCCAGCGTATCCCGTCGAAACGCAGGGTCGAGCCCCCGGAAGGGGTAAAGGTGTAGTCGAAGGAGACCGAGGTGTTCCGGATCGGGACCGGCAGGGTAAAGGTCTGGTTCAGGACCGGGGGAACCGGGCTCAGGCCGTCGTTCCCGGCAGCTTCCGGTTCCCCCTCCTCCCCGGTCAGGAAGGGCGAAATCGGTTCGCCCACCTCCTCCAGGGGGTTGCCGAAATCGGTCCTCGGCGACGGCCGGGCCGCGGTCGCGGGCAGCCGGAACGGGGTCCCGCTGAAGGAAAGCCCGCTGATCGAGTACAGCGTCGAGGTGTTCGGCGCGAAGAAGAACCTCATCGGGGAATAGGCCATGATGTCGGAGCCGCTCAATCCCTGGGTGGTAACGGTCCTGAAGGCGAGGCTGCTCCGTATCTGGATATTGTTGGAAACGGTAAGGTAGGGATCGGTGGCGGGGAAACGGGGCCTGACCGTGGCGGTAAGTTCCCAGGTCGGCGGGGAAATCTGGGTTTCCCCGCCCGTGGTCGTATCTTCCAGTGCCGATGCCCCCTGCCGGATCATGTCGATCCAGTCCATGGTGGTAAGGCGGGTCATGAAGTCGCCGTCTATCATCGGATCGGAGTACAGGGGCAGCCTCCAGGAAAGGCTGCCGAAGGTTCCCCCCAGGGAGCCCTCGCTGAGGAACCGGTACCGGAAGGGAACGTCCAGGCCGAATATCCTCGACCGGTTCCAGTCCGACATGCCGTCGAAGTCCGGCCAGAACGGCGTGTAGGTATTGCCCTGTTGGTACAGCGTCCTGCTAAGGGCGATCCCCATGCTCAGGCTCGTGGAATTGAGAATCCCCGTCCTGGGCAGGGAGAATTCCGTGCCGAAGTAGGCGCCGAGGTTGGTATAGTAGTCCACCAGGACGGCGAGTGTCGGGCCCGGCTCGCCCTGAACCTTCCGCCCGGTACTCCGGAGGAACACGCCCTCGCGCCGCCGCTCCATGTCCTCCCCTCCCCCCATGATCCGGACGAGGGAGCTTTCCGAGGCGCCCTCGTTGGTCGGCCTCCCGAGGATGTACGTCGTCGTGTTGACGAAATTCCCCTCCCGCGTGCGGGTCCCGATGGCCGGGTGGAAAAGCATCTGGTCGGCGGGAAAAAAGAAAAAGGGGATGTACATAACCGGGACATGGCCGACCTTCAGGACGGCGTTGGCGATGGCGAAGTCCGAGCCGGGCAGCAACCAGACGCGGGAGGCGTCCAGCGACCACAGGGATTCCTCGCCGGCCCGGGAAATCGTGGCCCCCCGCAGGACCGTGGCCTCCTCGTCGTCGCGGGAGATCACCGTGCCGGAGAAAAGGTAGGTTCCGCCCTCCCCTTCCAGCGCCCGCTCGGAGATTCCCCCGGTGAAGATGCTTGACCAATTGTCCAGGTCCACGGTGATCGAATCCCCCCGGAAGGTCTCCACCGTGTCCCCCTGGGTCTTCCGGTAGACGACGCCGCCGGATGCGGTGATGATGTTCCGCGTGCGGTTGAACAGCAGCTCCCAGGCCTCGATCCGGTGCAGCGCGTCCCCGTCCCGGAGGCTGATCACCACGTCGCCGGTGAGCCGGGCGTATTCCTCGTCTATGGCCTGTATCGTGAAGTATTCGGTGGAGCGGGCGGACTCTATGGTGATGATCTTCCTGCCCGTATCCTCGGCCGCGGTTTCGGGCGGGTCCGGGTCCAGGCCGTAGTATTCCCGGAGGCGGCGGGCCAGGGCCTCGGCCGTTCCCCCTTCCGGCAGCCCGAGGCTCCGGTTCCAGGCGGCAAGTTCGGTCAACGAGGAGGTGCGGATGTCATGTTCGACGATCCAGGTCGGGGGCCCCGATTCCCGGGCGTCGTCCTGCTGCGCCGGAAGCTCCGCGGCAAGGCCGGCAAGGAGCAGGAGCAGGACGGGGATCCGGGACGGAAGGAGAATCTTTGGCCGGGAAAGGCGAAGCGCTGCCGGCAAAGGCGGGGCGTTGCGGGGTGGAACCCCGCTGCGCGCACTGCTCAGGCTAAAGCCTTCGCGCATCCGCTCGTCCGTGGCACCTTTATCGGCGCTACACCGTTTGCACATTCGTCCATCTACGCGGCCAATGCCACGCCGATTTTGGGTGGGGGGGTAACGGAAGCCGAAGGTTGCCGCCGGTTTTCGCAGAGCGACAACCGGCGGCAACCTTCGGCTGAAGTTCAGGGGGGCTCGGCCCCCCGCATCGTTCTCGATATCGGATTTCCCCCGCCGGACCGCGTTCACCCCTTGCCGCCGCCTTTCCTGCCGGATGCGGCCGGGGCCGGCCTTTTCCGTTCCAGCAGTTCCTTGAGGTAAAAGCCGGTATGGGATTCGGCGCATCCGGCCAGTTCCTCCGGGGTGCCGACGGCGACCACGGTGCCTCCCCGGTCGCCGCCCTCCGGACCCAGGTCGATGAGGTGGTCGGCCTGGAGCAGCACGTCCAGGTTGTGCTCGATCATCACCACGGTGTTCCCCTGCCCGACCAGGCGCTGGATCACCTCCATCAACTGCTTGACGTCGGCGAAGTGCAGGCCGGTGGTGGGTTCGTCCAGGATGTACATCGTCCGTCCGGTGGGCCGCTTGGAGAGTTCCAGGGCCAGCTTGACCCGCTGGGCCTCGCCGCCTGAGAGCGTCAGCGCGGACTGGCCGAGCTTGACGTAGCCCAGCCCCACCGAGCAGAGGGTGTGGAGCTTGCGGGCGATGTGGGGGATGGAGGCGAAGAAGTCGAAGGCCTCCTCGATGGTCATGTCCAGCACGTCGGCGATGTTCTTCCCCTTGTAGCGGACTTCCAGGGTTTCCCGGTTGAACCGCCGCCCGTCGCAGACGTCGCAGCTTATGTACACGTCCGGAAGGAAGTTCATCTCGATCTTGATCGTCCCGTCGCCCTCGCAGTGCTCGCACCTTCCGCCCCGCACGTTGAAGGAAAAGCGGCCGGGTTTGTAGCCCCGGGCCTTGGATTCAGGCAGGCTGGCGAAGAGGTCCCGAATCCCCCCGAATCCCCCGACGTAGGTGATCGGGTTCGAGCGCGGGGTCCTGCCGATCGGGCTCTGGTCGATGTCGATGACCTTGTCGATATGCTCCGCGCCCTCCAGCTTTTTGTAGCTTCCCTCGCTCAGGTGGGCGCCCCGGGAGCCGTAGACCCGGTTCGACAGGGCCGGGAACAGCACGTCCGACAGCAGGGTCGATTTGCCGGAACCGGAAACCCCGGTGATGCAGGAAAAGACGCCCAGGGGAATCTCCACGGAAACGTTCTTGAGGTTGTGCTGGGTTACCCCGGAAAGCCGGATCGATTTGCCGTTGCCGGTCCGCCGCGTTTCCGGGATGTCGATGGAAAGCTTGCCGGCCAGGTATTGACCGGTCAGGCTTTCCTTGACCTTCATCACCTGTTCCGGCGTGCCCTCGGCGACCACCCTGCCCCCGTGGACGCCGGCTCCCGGCCCCAGGTCCACGATGTGGTCGGCGGTGCGGAGGGTCTGCTCGTCATGCTCGACCACGATCAGGGTGTTGCCCAGGTCGCGGAGGTAGGTCAGCGTGTCGATGAGGCGCTGGTTGTCCCGCTGGTGCAGGCCGATGGAAGGCTCGTCCAGGATGTACAGCACCCCGACCAGGCTCGACCCGATCTGCGTGGCCAGCCGTATCCGCTGCGCCTCGCCGCCGGAAAGCGTGGAGGCCCTGCGTTCCAGGCTGAGGTAGTCCAGGCCCACGTTCTCCATGAAGCCCAGCCGGGCGGTGATCTCCTTGAGGATCTGGGCGGCGATCCGGGACTCGTTGCGCCCCAGTTTCATATCCCTGAAGAAGGCCAGCGAATCCTTGACCGAAAGCGTGGAAAGCTCGTGGATGTTCTTCCCGCAGACGGTTACCGCCAGGATTTCCGGCTTCAGCCGCTTGCCCCCGCAGTCCTCGCAGGGCTTCTGGCTCATGAACTTCTCCAGCCATTCCTTGACCCCGGGCGACTGGGTTTCCAGGTACCGTTTTTTCAGTTCGACGAGGATTCCGGCGAACCGCTTCTCGTACTCGAAATGCCCGGTCCCCTCCCGGTTCTGGTACTTGATCTTCACTTCCTCGTCGCTGCCGTGGAGGATGACGTCGAAGGCCTTTTTGGGAAGCTCGCCCAGGGGAACGTCCAGGCTGAACTTGAAATGCTTGGCGATGGCCTTGAAGCGGCTGGAGTACCAGGCGCTGTCCGGATTGTACGGGACGATGCCGCCCTCGTTGAAGGAAAGCGAGGGATCGGGGATGAGCAGGCCCGGATCGAACTCCAGCTTGCTGCCGATGCCGGAACAGCCGGGACAGGCCCCGAAGGGATTGTTGAACGAGAAAAGCCGGGGCTGCAGTTCCGGGATTGAGATGCCGTGTTCCGGGCAGGCGCTTTTCTGCGAGAAGAAGTGTTCCTCCTGTCGGTCGGAGCCTTCCGCCCGGCTCAGCACGAGGAGCAGCCCGTCGGAAGCGGCCAGAGCGGCCTCCACCGACTCCGAAAGCCGGGGGCGCACCTCGGCGTTCAGCACCAGCCGGTCCACCACGATCTCGATGCTGTGCTTTTTCTGCTTGTCCAGCCGGATCGTCTCGTCCAGGTCCACCGGCACGCCGTCTATCCGGGCCCGGGCGAAGCCGGCCCTGCGTGCGTCCTCCAGCACCTTGACGTGCTCGCCCTTTTTCCCCCGCACCACCGGCGACAGAAGCTGGACCTTCGCCCCGTTTCCAGCCTGCAGGATGCTCTCGATGATGGAATCCACCGGCTGTTCGAGGATTTCCCTGCCGCAGACCGGACAGTGGGGAATCCCCACCCGGGCGAAGAGCAGCCGGAAGTAGTCGTAGATCTCGGTGACCGTTCCCACGGTGGAACGGGGATTCCGGTGCGTGGTCTTCTGCTCGATGGAGATCGCCGGGGAAAGCCCCTCGATGTAGTCCAGGTCCGGCTTGTCCATCCGCCCCAGGAACTGCCTGGCGTAGGCCGAAAGGCTCTCCACGTACCGCCGCTGCCCCTCGGCGAAGATCGTGTCGAAGGCCAGCGAACTCTTGCCGGAGCCGGAAAGCCCGGAAATCACGATCAGCCTGTCCCGCGGCAGGTCTATGTCTATGTTCTTGAGGTTGTGCTCCCTGGCACCCCTGATCACCAGCTTGTCCATGGTAGGACCAAGGATACATCTTTTCGAGGGATTCGGGTAGGGGGAGGGAAAGGAAAGGCAGGGCAACAGCATTTAACTTTTGGCCCCGCCGAGTAACCGCGCTTTTGTGCGGTTTAGG